>NZ_JCAKFQ010000004.1:0-266593 GCF_059509875.1 Halomonas sp. LMYGS-3
TCGCCTCCGGTTGCTCCCCACCCCGCCTCGCGGCGACGCAGTTACCTTCGGCTACGGGGTCATGGCTTACCCCGGTGCGGACTCTCACCGCACTGTGTGCACGCCTTCACGGGCGCACTGGGAGCTCGGGTTCCCCGGGCGAATGGCGCCGCAGGCGCCCTGGCGGTGTCATTGATGCTCGGCGCATACCGCCAAGGAGTCCTTCGGCCTCCATTCGCCGGGCAAAGCCCAGCTCCCACAACAGGCATACCAGAGTGCCATGCCCCTACTCCTGCCAAATTCCCCGGCCCGGCAGCCGCTCGCGGTCGTGGGGCCGCTCGAGGTCGAGCCGCGGCCCCACGGGCACGATACGGGTGGGGTTGATGGTGTCGTGGCTGTAGTAGTAGTGGCGCTTGATGTGGTCGAAGTCCACCGTCTCCTTGATGCCCGGCCACTGGTAGAGCTCGCGCACATAGTTCGACAGGTTGGGGTAGTCCTCGATACGTCGCAGGTTGCACTTGAAGTGACCGTGGTAAACCGCGTCGAAGCGCACCAGGGTAGTAAACAGGCGGATGTCGGCCTCGGTCAGCCACTCGCCGGCGAGGTAACGGCTCTCGGCCAGCCGCGCCTCCATCCGGTCCAACGCCTCGAACAGCGCCACCACGTGCTTCTCGTAGACGGCCTGCTCGGTGGCGAAGCCGGACTTGTAGACGCCGTTGTTGATGTGGTCGTAGACATCGGCGTTGACCGCATCGATGGTCGCGCGCAGGTCCCGCGGGTAGAAGTCGAGCCGGTTACCGGTCAAGCCGTCGAAGGCGGCGTTGAACATCCGCAGCAGGTCGGCGGACTCGTTGTTGACGATACGTCCCTCGCGCTTGTCCCACAGCGCCGGCACCGTGACCCGCCCGGTGTAGTGTGGGTCGGTCAGGGTGTAGAGCTGGCGATGATAGTCGACGCCATTGACCGGGTCACCACTGGAGCCTTCGCTCTCCTGATAGGTCCAGCCCTGGTCGAGCATCAGCGGACTGACGTGGGAGACGCCGATCAGCTCGTCGAGCCCCTTGAGCCGGCGCACGATCAGGGTGCGGTGTGCCCAGGGGCAGGCCAGGGAGACATAGAGGTGGTAGCACCCGGCCTCGGCGGGCAGGCCCGGCTGGCCGTCCGGGCCCGGGCCGCCGTCGGCGGTGATCCAGTCGCGGAGCTGGGCGGATTCGCGCACGAATTCGCCGCCGTGCTTGCGGGTGTCGTACCACTGGTCATGCCAGATGCCGTCGATCAACAGGCCCATGGTGCCCTCTCATCAGTCACAGAGTATTTGAGACAGAGATTAAAGCGATTTCGTCGAACATCAATCGCATGTTTTGGCATGATTCATTCTGTTATCTCGAATGGTACGACGTTCGAGCAGGCTTCCACGCCCTGCTTGAGGGCATTGGCCATGGCGTGGGTCGCCGGTCCCGCCCGGTCGCGGTCGCGATGGATGAGCTGGACGGGTATCTCGCGGATACCACCGGCGGTGAGTGGCAACGGCTTCAGCCGCCCTTCGTGCAGGGCGCCGAGGATACGCGTCTCCGGTACCCAGGCGAAGCCCAGGCCGCGCTCGAGCATGTCGATGGAGGTGTGCAGGTGACTCAGGGTCCAGCGCTGCTCGGCCTTCAACCAGCCGGAGTCCATCGACTGCCGCAGCGCCGAGTCACGCACCACCAGTTGCCGGTACTGGATCAGGTCGCGCAGGTCGAGCGGTCGCGCCAGCCGATGCAGCGCATGATCCGGATGCGCCACGGCGATGAAGCGCACCGTGACCAACGGCTCACCCAGGAAGCCCTGGGCGGCGATCCCTGAGACCACCAGGTCGGCGCTGCCGTCATAGAGCATCTCGATGCCACCGTTGAGCACCGTCTCGTGCAGCTGCACCCGCACATGGGGAAACTCCCGCGAAAAGGTCTCCAGAGCGCGAGCCAGGGCGTCGGGTGGGAAGACCTGATCGATGGCCAGGACCACCTCGGCCTCCAGCCCCTCTGCCAGGCGCGTTGCCACGTCTTCCAGCGAGGCGGCACTCTCGATCAGCTGGCGCGCGCGGCGCAGCAGCATCTCGCCCGCCTCGGTCAGGCGCACCTGCCGCCCCACCGGCTCGAGTACCCGCACGCCGAGCTGCTCCTCCAGCTTGTGCACTGCATGATTCAGGGTCGACGGGCTCTTGTGGATGGCCTCGGCGGCCCGCGCGAAGCCGCCATGGTCGACCACCGCGGCCAGCATCTGCCATTGGGTCAGGGTGACTCGGGACATTTCGAATTCCTCGAACACTCAAAGCGAAACATTGCGCTTAATTTTCGAAAAATCCGACCTAAAATACCAGTCAAACCTCGAATGAACGGAGATTCCCCATGGCGTCCACGCACACGCTTCGCCGGGTCGAACACCTGCAGCCCAGCCACCCCAGCCAGGACGGCGATGGGGTCAGGATCCAGCGGATCCATGACTTCGGCGGTGGTCTGGACCCCTTTCTGATGCTCGACGAGCTGGGGTCGGATCGCCCCGACGACTATATCGGCGGCTTCCCGCCCCATCCCCATCGCGGCATCCAGACCCTGACCTATGTGATCCACGGCGGCCTGACCCACGAGGATCACCTGGGCCACTCGAGCACCATCCATGCCGGCGATGCCCAGTGGATGCACACCGGGCGTGGCATCATCCACTCCGAGATGCCGCTCACCGACAGCCACGGGCTGCACGGCTTCCAGCTGTGGCTCAATCTGCCGGCCCGGGACAAGCTGAGCCCGGCCACCTACCGGGATGTGCGTGCGACCGAGATGCCCCGCCTCGCTGGCAAAGGCGCCGAACTGATCGCCCTCGGCGGCCACTGGCAGACCGCCACCGGCGAGCACGTCGATGGCCCGCTGAACGCCCTGGCCGGCGACGGGGCCGTCGCCCATGTCCGCCTGGAGACGGGCGGCACGCTGTCACTCGAGGCGGATGCCCCCACCCTGCTGGTCTATGTCTTCGACGGCAGCCTGGCCATCGACGAGCGCGCCGTGCCCCGTGGCCAGCTGGCCCGGCTGGGCAGCGGCGACCGGCTGTCGCTGGGCAGCGCCGAGGGCGGCCAAGCCCTGCTGCTGGCCGGCCATCCGCACCGTGAGCCGATCGCTCACTACGGGCCTTTCGTGATGAACGAACACGCCGAACTGGAGCAGGCCCTGCGCGACTACCGCGACGGCACCTTGACCGGTTCATGAGACGGTTCGGCCGAGGCAGGGGTTGATTTTCCCCGCGGCTTCGGCTCCAATGGGCAATTAGTAAACAGCGTTCGCTTTACGCAAGCCGATCCGTGACGAACCCGGATCGGCCCCCTCCTGTATGTACATACAGACTAGGCACACCATACATCATGGGGTATGGTTCTGATGCCTATTTTTATTCTTTTCATCATTACACTGGGCTTTACCCATGTTGCGAATCCTTCATTCGCTGCCCCGCACGCACAAGTTGTTACTGTTACCCGTTGCCACCATGGTCACCGTGCTGGGCGCACAAAAAATCGTCACCACCTTCCAGGATGTCCAGCGTGAGAATCAGCCGCTCGACACCGTTCTCGTCCCCCTCTCTCCCGACACGCAACCCGCCCTACCCTCACTGAGCTTCGAACGCAGTTCGGTCGCCGACGCCATCGAGATGGCCTCACTGGCGCTCGACGCCACCCGCGAGCACGTGCCGCTGTCGAGCCTCACCGCCTCCGAAGTCGTCGAGATCGATTTCATCACTTCCGCCCAAGCCACCGCCGAGAATCAGGCGGTGCCAACGACGCTGGCCAGGGCCGAACATCCCAGCGCGAAGCCGGCAGATAGCGCCCCGTCAGGCAAGCGGATGCTCGACGATGGTGCACTACACATGGCGGTCGTGATCGGCACCCTCTCCAGCGGAATGCTCGACCATGACGGCGCCGTGGTGGCCGATGCCACCTCCTATGAAGAGGTTCCCGAAGAGGAGCTGATGCTGTTCGACGAGGGCCCGGTTATCCTCGAGGAAGAGATCGCCGCCAGCGAACCCTTCGTTCCCGAGTGGGAAACCTATACGGTACAGCAGGGCGATACCTTTGCGGTCATGGCCCAGAACCACCTGGGGCTCGGCTACAGCGAAGTGCTGCGCCTGCTCGACGACCTCCCCGACCAGAATGTACTGACCCGCTGGCGGGCCGGCAACAGTTTCGAATACCAGCTCGACGAGGAAGGCAAGCTGCTGGCCCTGCGGGTGATGCGCAATGCCCGCAACGGCTTCTTCATCGAGCGCGATGACGACGGCTTCGAGGTCGCCACCATCGAGCGCGCCGGGGAAGCCACCCAGCGCCTGTTCGCCGGCACCGTCAGCGGCAGCTTCGCTCGTTCGGCCCAGGCGACCGGCCTCTCCAGCACGGAGGTCAGCCAGCTCTCCCGCCTGCTGGAGAAGAAACTGGATTTTCGCCGCGACACTCGTCGCGGCGACCGTTTTCAGGTGCTGGTCGAGTCCGATATCATCGACGGCCAGAGCCTCGACTCCCGGGTCCTGGCGGTGCAGTACGAAGGGGCTCGCATGGACCTGACCGTGGTTCGCAACAGCGCCGACAACAACTTCTACACTCCCGAAGGCGAAAGTCTCGATCCGGCCTTCAACCGCTACCCCTTCGAAGGCAGCTACCGCCTCAGCTCCAGCTTCAACCCGCGGCGCAAGCATCCGGTCACCGGCCGCATCAGCCCGCATCGTGGCACCGACTTCGCCATGCCCATCGGCACCCCGATCAAGGCGCCGGCCGATGGCCGCGTGGAGAAGGTCGGCAACCATCCGGTCGCTGGACGCTACGTGGTGATACGCCACGACAATGGCTACCGCACCCGCTACCTGCACCTGTCGCGTCCGCTGGTCAACCGCGGCGACAGCGTGAGCATGGGCGAGCGTATCGCCCTGTCCGGCAACACCGGCCGCAGCACCGGGCCGCACCTGCATTACGAGGTGATCGTCAACAACAACCAGGTCGATGCCATGAAGGTCGACCTGCCCGAGAACAAGAGCCTCTCCGGCGATGCCCTGCTGGCCTTCCAGCGCGATGCCGAGCCGCTGCTGGCCGCACTGCAGAGCGGCGAGACCGGCACCGCGGTCGCCCGGGCCCGCCAACCCGAAGAGAGCGACGACGAAGGCTGAACCTTCGCCCGTCCGCCCACCACCCAGCGCCCCGCCATCGTGCGGGGCGCTGCCGTTGTGTCATGACCGCCCCCTGTGGCCCGGCCCTCGCCGCCCGACACTTTCCGTCGCCGGCCGGGTACACTGGTCATCCTCTCAAGGCCTGGAGGTCCCCGCTTGTCCTCGCCCCACATGCGCCGCGCCATCCCCGCGCCACCCGCCAACGGCAACCGCCTGGGCGCCTTTTTCGGCGTCTTCCGCTACAGCCGCCGGGCGCTCGCGCTGGTCTGGCAGACCTCACGCTCGTTGACCCTCGGCCTGGCCGTCTGCACCCTGGTCGCCGGGGTGCTGCCGGCGGTGGCGGCCTGGATCGGCCAGTTGATCGTCGACTCGGTGGTCGAGGCCATGGCATACCACCGGGAGACGGGCGAGGCGCTCTCCTTCGCCACCGCCTGGCCCGTACTGCGCTATGTAGTGGCCGAGGCCGGGGTGATCGCCGCCATCGCCCTGGCCCAGCGGGGGCTCTCGGCCCAGCAGTCGCTGCTGCGCGCCCTGCTCGGCCAGAAGGTCAACGTGATGATCCTCGAGAAGGCCGGCACCCTCACGCTCGCCCAGTTCGAGGACTCGGAGTTCTACGACAAGCTGACCCGCGCCCGTCGCGAAGCCTCGACCCGCCCGCTGGGCCTGGTCAACAAGACCTTCTCGCTTGCCCAGAACGCCATCTCCTTGGTCAGCTTCGGCGTGCTGCTGGTGCAGTTCTCGCCCTGGGCGATCCTGATCCTGGTGGTCGGCGCCCTCCCGGTGTTCGTCTCCGAGGCCAAGTTCTCCGGCGACGCCTTCCGGTTGTTCCGCTGGCGCTCGCCCCAGACCCGCATGCAGATGTACCTGGAGACGGTGCTGGCCAGGGAGGACAGCATCAAGGAGGTCAAGCTGTTCGGCCTCGAGCCGCTGCTGCTCGACCGCTACCGCCAGATCTTCGATACCCTCTACGGCGAGGATCGCCGCCTGACCATCCGCCGCGAGAGCTGGGGCTTCCTGCTCGGCCTGCTGGGCACCCTGGCCTTCTACGGGGCCTACGCCTGGGTCGTGGTGGAGACCGTGACCGGGCGGCTGACGCTCGGCGAGATGACCATGTACCTGATGGTGTTCAAGCAGGGCCAGGCGGCCCTCTCGGCGAGCCTCACCTCCATCAGCGGCATGTACGAGGACAATCTCTACCTGTCGAACCTCTACGAGTACCTGGAGCAGCCGGTGGCCGCCGAGTCCGGCACCCGCACCACCGGTATCCGCCCCGGCGACGGCATCCGCTTCGAGAACGTGAGCTTCACCTATCCCGGTGCCGAAGCACCGGCCCTGTCGGGTATCTCGCTGCATCTGTCGCCCGGCGAGAGCCTGGCCCTGGTGGGAGCCAACGGCTCGGGCAAGACCACGCTGATCAAGCTGCTCACCCGGCTCTACGAACCCACCGAGGGCCGCATCCTGCTCGATGGCAGCGACCTGCGCGAGTGGGATATCCAGACCCTGCGCCGCCGCATCGGCGTGATCTTCCAGGACTTCGTGCGCTACCAGCTCAAGGTCGGCGAGAACCTGGGCGCCGGCGACGTGTCGGCCTTCGAGGATGAAGCACGCTGGCAGGAAGCGGCTCGGCGCGGCCTGGCCGAAGACTTCATCGCCGACATGCCCGGCGGCTACCATACCCAGCTCGGGCGCTGGTTCAAGGGGGGGCAGGAGCTCTCCGGCGGCCAGTGGCAGAAGATCGCCCTGTCGCGAGCCTACATGCGCGAGAGCGCCGACATCCTCGTGCTCGACGAACCCACCGCCGCCATGGACGCCGCCGCCGAGGCCGCCGTGTTCGCCGACTTCCGGGAGCACAGCCGCGACAAGATGACCATCCTGATCTCCCACCGCTTCTCGACGGTGCGTGCCGCCAACCAGATCCTGGTGATCGACGGCGGCCGCATCCTCGAGCAGGGCGACCACGCCAGCCTGATGGCGGCCGATGGTCGCTACGCGCGGCTGTTCCGGCTGCAGGCCAAGGGCTACGAGTAGGCCAACCCGAGACGCTACGCCGATGGTTTTCTAGAGCTCCAGCGGCCGATCCAGCGCGGTCAGCAGGGCCTCGTCGCGCTGGTAGATATCGGGACGAAAGGCCAGCTCGCCGTCCTCGGCGGCGTGCACCGTCCAGTAGTGCAGGATCACCGGCACGCGCTCCGCCAGTCGCACGTTGCGGGTCTGGCCGCTGTCGATCAGTGCCTGGATGTCGCGGTCGCTGTCGGTATCGTCGAACAGCAGCTGGACGAGCTCGAGCACGCCCTGCACCCGGATGCAACCGGAGCTGAAGGCGCGCTGCTCGCGGGCGAAGAGCCCCTGGGCGGGGGTGTCATGGAGATAGACCAGGTGGTCGTTGGGGAAACGGATCGCCACCCGGCCCAGGGCATTCTGCGGCCCCGGCGCCTGACGCAGCACGATGTTGCCGGGGTTGTCCCAGTCGATCTCCCAGGGGTCGAGGGGCGTGCCCGACGGGCTCAGTACCTGGATCCTTTCCCGCCACAGGTAGCCGAGGTCCTGCCGCACCCGGGGCAACACGTCCTCGCGCCGGATGGTCGGCGGAATCGTCCAGCTCGGGTTGACGGTCATGTGGGTGATCTCGGAGCGCAGCGAGGGGGTGCGCCGGTAGGGCCGGCCCACCACGATGCGTGAGCGCCAGATCTCGCCGTCGGGGCGGAAGTAGCTGAGCTGGTAGCCGGCGATGTCCACCAGCACGAAGGAGTCGGGCAGGCCATGCAGCAGCCAGCGAGCCCGCTCGAGGTTCAGCCGGATCTGGTCGATGCGCTCCTCCACGGGCACGTTGAGCGCTTCCCGGGTCCGGGCCCCGATGACGCCGTCCACCTCCAGCAAGTGGCGTCGCTGGAAACGCTTCACCGCCGCCTCCAGCGTGGCATCGTAGCGGCGCGGATCGGGAGTGCCCACCCCGGCCATCGTCTCCAGCTCGCCGATCACCGCCAGTCGCTCGCGCAAGGTCACCACGTCATCGTCGACCTCCCCCGGGCGCAGCGCACGCTCCCGGGACGGCAGGCTCGGCCAGCCCCCGAGTCGCTCGATGTTGCGATAGCGGGCCAGGCCGGTGCGCAGTCGCTCGTAGGGGGCATAGGGGGGGCGCACCTCGCCGAAGGCCTGCTCGAAACGCTGGGCATCCACCGCCCGGGAGAGCGTCGCCAGGTCCAGCGGCGGGGCATCGATCGGGACTTCCCAGCCGGGGTCGATGTCATGGGGATCCAGCTTGCCGCGCTGCAGGTGCCGCAAGGCGGTCAGCAATACCCGGCTGGCGTGCAGGTCGAAGCGTGCCTGCCGCTCGAGGTCCGCCTCGTGCTTGTGGGCCTGCCGATGGCCGGCCACCAGGGCGTCCGGCCGATAATCCCCGGGGATCAACCCATCGCCATCCAGGGTATGCAACGCCGCGGCAAAGGCGGCCACCGTGCGGGAGTCCGTCCACGCCGGGCGTTGCCCGCGCACCTCATAGAAGGCCTGCAATTCATCGCCCGCCTCGGCCAGCAAGGCGCTAATGGCGGCTTCGAGGGGGGACGCTGGCTCCCCCTCTTCCTGCCCCGGGGCGGGGCCCGCCAACACGAGCAGAGCCAACAGCATGGGGATGAGGAAGATCCTGATTGCGCGAGCGTTCATCGTCCTGAACTCCTGCGTTGATGGAGGCGCCTGGTCATCCCGACCCTCATGGTCATAATAGTGCCAGACCGAGGGGCACAGGGAAGCAGCCCCCATTCTCGTGCCCGATCGAACGCCACAGGTGCCTCCATGATGCGATCCCTGCTTCCGCCCACCCTGCCGATGATGACCGCCTCACTGCTGCTGGCCTCTCCGATCGCCACCGCCGGCGACTTCCTCTCCCGGGTCCTGCCCGACTCGACCCACGACACCCTGACCCGCCTGGCGCCGAACGCCGACCGCCGGGTACTGCAGCTTGCCGCCAGCGCCCTGGATTGTGCCGCCCCGGAGGCCGGCCGTCTGGCAGTGATCGACTACTCCTTGCCTTCCACCGAGCCACGCCTCTGGGTCTTCGACCTCGACCGCGGTGAGTTGATGTTCGAGGAGCTGGTCTCCCATGGTCAGGGCTCCGGCAACGCCGTGGCCACGGCGTTCTCCAACACTCCCGAGAGCTACCAGTCGAGCCTGGGGCTGTTCCGCACCTTGAACAGCTATTACGGCCGCAACGGCTACTCGCTGCGCCTGGAGGGGCTGGAGCCGGGCATCAACGATCTGGCCTACCAGCGCGCCATCGTGATTCACGGTGCCGACTACGTCAGCGAGGCCTTCATCGAGAAGACCGGCCGCCTGGGTCGCAGCCACGGCTGCCCGGCGGTACGCCAGGAAGTGACCTATCCGCTGATCGACAGCATCAAGGAGGATCACTATCTGTTCGCCTACTACCCCGACCCGGAGTGGCTGGAGAGCTCCGCCTTCCTGAGTTGCGATCGTGACCAGCGCCAGCTGGCCATGTACTAGCCGCTTGACCAACAAGCACCAAGGCGGGGCAAGATGGCCCTGCCCTGCTCCTTCTTGCAGCGCAGCAGAGCCCGCCTCTCATCCACCAGCCGACCGTATCTAAATATAACCATCTGAAAATAAAGATAAATAGATAAACTGGCAGCTGCTTTGCTTTGACAAGCGTAGACAGCTGGTAGGCGTGGACCAGGCTCCTCCGGAGTACGAGTGCGTCGAACCTGACCTTCAACGGTGAAGGACACGTTCCCGGATTCGCTACCATCCAAACGCGAGGCCTGACCCATGGAAATTCTCGACAAGGCCAACAGGATTCGCCTGTTGAACTTCAGTACTCCCCAGATGCGAGCCTTCCACTTCTCGTGGTTCGCCTTCCATATCTGCTTCTTCGGCTGGTTCGGCATCGCACCGCTGATGGCGGTGGTCCGCGAGGATCTCAGCCTCACCCAGACCCAGATCGGCAACACCATCATCGCCTCGGTGGCCATCACCGTGATCGTACGACTGTTGATCGGCGTGCTCTGCGACCGCATCGGCCCACGCAAAGCCTATACCGGCCTGCTGATTCTCGGCTCGATTCCGGTGATGGGCATCGGTTTCGCCAACAGCTTCGAGTCCTTCCTCCTGGCGCGCCTGGCCATCGGCGCCATCGGCGCCTCCTTCGTGATTACCCAGTACCACACCACTATGATGTTCGCCCCCAACGTGGTCGGCACCGCCAACGCCACCTCGGCCGGCTGGGGCAACCTCGGTGGCGGTACCACCCAGATCCTGATGCCGCTGATCTTCTCCGGCCTCCTGATGCTCGGCGTCAACGAGGCCCTGGGCTGGAGGCTGGCCATGGTGGTACCCGGCGTGGTGCTGTTCATCACCGGCATCTGCTATTACCTGTTCACCCAGGATGCCCCCAACGGCAACTTCGATGAGCTGCGCGCCAGGGGTGAGCTGCCGCCGGCCAGTGGCGAGAACGGCGCCGGCAAGAGCTTCCTGGCCGCCGCCAAGGATGTTCGCGTCTGGGCCCTGTTCGTGGTCTATGCCATCTGCTTCGGCGTCGAGCTGACCATCAACAACATCGCCGCCATCTACTTCTTCGACCACTTCGACCTGACGCTGGCCACCGCCGGGATGATCGCCGGCCTGTTCGGCCTGATGAACGTCTTCGCCCGCACCATGGGCGGCATCTTCTCCGACCTCTTCGCCAGGAACGGTGGCCTCAAGGGGCGGGTGCGCTGGTTGTTCATCGCCCTGGTCTGCGAGGGGATCGCCCTGGTTGCCTTCTCGCAGATGCACGTGCTGTCGTACGCCATCGGTATCATGCTGGTGTTCAGCCTCTTCGTGCAGATGGCCGAAGGCGCCACTTACGGCGTGGTCCCCTTCATCAACAAGAAGGCGCTGGGTGCCGTGGCCGGCATCGTCGGCGCCGGTGGCAACGTGGGCGCCGTGGCCGCCGCCTTCCTGTTCCGCACGGAGGCCCTCACCTACCAGCAGGGGCTCTTCTACCTCGGCCTGGCCGTACTGGTACTGGCCTCCTGCGCGCTGCTGGTCCGCTTCTCGGACGCGACCGAGGCCGAGGAAGCCAAGGCCTACAGCGACGCCGTGGGCGAAGACACCGGTGCCGGCGCCCTCTCGCTGCGCTGACCACGCCCACCGGTCCGCAGTATGCGCCGCCGCCCCTCGGGGCGGCGGCCTTGGTTCGGACCGAACTGGCACGGGACTTCCCCAACCGATGCAGGACTCTTCTACTTCCCCAGGGACCTGCAAGAGGTCAATGACCCCATGAAACCCGCCGAACACCTGCTACTGGCAGCCAAGCGCTGCGAGATCGACAACCTGGAGCATCTCGCCACCACCTGCGAGATCGTCGGAGACATCAGCCGCTTCATCCACGCCTTGCAGAAGGAGCGCGGCGCCTCCAACGTCTACCTGGCCTCCCGTGGCGAGCGCTTCGCCCACCATCGCCAGGAGCGCATCGAGGAGTGCCTGCGTACCGAGCGGACCATGCGCCAGCGTCTCGACGCCCTGGCCAGCGACGGCAGCAGGCCGGTGGCCGGCTCCCGGCTGCTCGGGCGCATCGCCCGAGTCTGGCATGCCCTGGACAGCCTCGGCGCACTGCGCCACGACATCGAGACCCAGGCCATCACCGCCGACGAGGCGACCCTGACCTTCAACCGGCTGATCAGTGGCCTGCTCTCGGTGGTCTTCGATGCCGCGGATACCGCCGGCGACCCGGAGATCACCCACGCCCTGGTGGCCATCTTCCACTTCATGCAGGGCAAGGAACTGGCCGGCCAGGAGCGCGCCTGTGGCGCCATCGGTTTCACCACCGGCCACTTCGACACCCCCCATCGCCAGCTGCTGCACCATCTCGTCGACGCCCAGCAACGCTGCTTCGACACCTTCGCCGAGTTCGCCACGCCGGAGGCTCGCCGCCGCTGGCAGGAGGGACTACCGCCACGCACCCAGGCCGGCATTCAGCAACTGCGCGAAATGGCCGGCGGCGATCTCTGCCGTCCCGATAGCGACCGCAGCCTCGGTGAGACCTGGTATGAACTGACGACCCGGCGCATCGACGCCATGAAGCGAGTGGAGGAGGCCCTGGCCGACGAGCTCTCGGCGATGTGCCGCGACAAGATCGACGACGCTCGCCGGGAGATGGCCGATCTCGAGACCCTGCGCGCCACCCTGGCAGCGAACGACGCCTCGCCCCCGATGTGTCAGCAACTGTCCGACCTGTTCGGTGGCGAACCCTGCCGCGAGCTGGGGACGCTGACCGCGAATGCCGTCGACTCCCAGCTCAATCGCTCGCTGATCGAACTGATGCAGGCCCAGGCGTCGCGACTGCAGGGCCTCAGTGACGAGTTGGAGACGACCCGCAAGGCGCTGCGCGAGCGCAAGCTTGTCGAGCGTGCCAAGGGACTGATCATGGCCCATCAGCAGATGACCGAGGAAGAGGCCTACCGCTTCCTGCGCAAGGCCTCGATGGACCAGAGCAAGAGCATGGCCACGATGGCCCGGTCCATCCTCGACCTCTCCGATATCCTGCAGAAGCGGCACGACTGAAGCACAGCCCTGGGGCGATCGAAGCGGAGAATCCCGCTAGACTGCAGAGAACCACCGGTGGCGGAGCTTCCGCCGCCACTTCCTTCCCATGGAACGAGCAGGAGGAGCACATGAAGGATGGAATGACGGCCCGCGGCAGCTGCCTGTGCGGCGCGGTGCAACTGGCCGTACAGGCCGGCCGGCAGAACATCGGGGCCTGTCACTGCCGTATGTGTCGCACCTGGGGCGGTGGCCCCCTGCTGGCCCTGGAGACGGTCACCAGAGTCGAGATGGAAGGCGAGGAGAATGTCACCGTCTACGCCTCGTCGGACTGGGCCGAGCGTGGTTTCTGCCGCCACTGCGGCACCCACCTGTTCTACCGGCTGAAGAGCGGCGACCACTACGCGATTCCCGTGGGGCTGGTCGACGGCGGTGAAGCCTGGACCTTCGATACGCAGATCTTCATCGACGAGAAGCCGGCCTTCTACGCTTTCGCCAACCCGACGAAGAACCTGACCGGCCAGGAGGTGTTCGACGCCTTTCAAGGCAAGGGATAGTCAGCTTCCAGCCCCCGACATGCTCGACGCTTCGGCCACAAAACCCGACACGCCCTTCCCCAACGAACGGACGACCTTGCGTGTCCTCCGTTCGTCGTTCACCTCGATGGCATATCAAACCCCGAAGCCTCCCCTCTGCACGTCTACCGCCTCGATCTCGCCCAGCATCCCGTTGCACCCATGTCATCCTTCGACGCAGCAAAGAATACATCTCAAGACATGACTCCCTTGATGACACCTCGTTCCGCATCATTATTTTTCTCATTAACCCACGGGAAAAATCGCATACCGAGCTCACAGGCAACTATCTAATCATTTGAAAAGAAAATGATTTTTCCTCGCATCAGCTATCCGACACCTTTATCCCTCCCCACCTCAGAAACGTAACAACGCTTTACAGAACAGAAAAGAAGAACAACACTTCACAAGTCTTCCCACTGCATCGTCACCCCAGTGTCAAATATCAAGAAAATGCATCATCGGCTGACTGTCACCCACAGCCGACATCAAAAGTATCATCAAGCCTGAACATCATGATAAGTCAAAATAAAATCACTACATTATAAAGAATTATAACAGCAGGAACCGAAGGAAGTGAACAAACACGAGGAGCATAGCACCCGGGGGCTTAGAGCTTACCGGTACCAGAGGAATGGAAGAGACAATGATGACGGATACATCAAGAAAACTGTTGCTTATTGGAGACAAGCGACGCTCACGCGAAATCATGGAAGTCATGATGCCATATCGCTGGTCCATTCAGCATTCGGCTACCCTGAAGGGGGCATCGCGACTGTTGAGTACCTGCGATTACTCGGCTGGCATCATACTGATGGATTCTGCCAGCAATTTTCACAACCACGAGGTGGAAGAGCTGGTCTGCTCCGAACGAACGTTTTGGGTTGCCGTCGTCGATAGCAGCGCCTTCGAGGACAATACGACCCGTCATCTCATCCATCAGACCTTTTACGCCTATCAGGCGCTTCCCTTCGATGCATCAAGAACCAACACCTTACTGGAATTCGCTCTTGACATGGCGAAATTATCCCCTAGCGAGAATGCTGGAAACGCCGCGTCACTCTACAAGGAAAATGAATACAGCATGGTGGGAAGTTCCCCCATCATGTGCAAACTCTATCAAGCCATCGACAAGATAGCTTCCGTGGATGCTCCAGTTCTTATCACGGGGGAGTCAGGCACCGGCAAGGAACTCACCGCACGCGCCATCCATGAGCACTCATCCCGTCGACAAGGCCCCTTCAACACCATCAACTGCGGGGCGTTACCCCCTGGCCTGATACAATCGGAGCTCTTCGGCCACGAGAAGGGGGCCTTCACCGGTGCCAATCAGCGCAAGGCCGGCATCATCGAGTCAACGGGGAATGGCACCCTGTTTCTCGACGAGATTGGCGACCTTCCTCTCGACATGCAGGTCAACCTGCTCCGTTTCCTGGAGAACCACCGGGTGCTTCACGTGGGCGGACTGAAGGAAATCCCCGTAGACGTCCGGGTACTCGCAGCGACACATATCGATCTGGAAAAAGCCGTTCAGGAAGGAAATTTTCGGGAAGACCTGTACCATCGCCTCAATGTCCTCCAGGTTAACACGCCCGCACTCAGAGAACGCCCGGAAGATATCGAACCCCTGGCAAAGTTCTTCTTCAAGAAGTTCTCGAGAGAGAAATCGACGAAGGTCAGAGGGTTCAGCCGGGAGGGCATGATCCTGATGCGGCAGTACAGCTGGCCGGGCAATATCCGAGAACTCATCAACCGGGTGAGACGTGCCATGGTCATGTGCGATCAGCGCCTGATCGCGCCATCGGACCTGGGGCTCGAGCGTCGAAATCGTTCCTCCCGTCACGTCGTGACCCTGGAACAGGCCCGCGACATCGCTGAGTGTGAAGCGATAAAGGCGGCGCTGGCACGCAACCACTACAAGATTCTCCACGCGGCGCGTGAACTCGGTGTCTCCAGGGTCACGCTCTACCGACTCATCGACAAGCACCGCATCAATCGGCATAGTGACTCCGTCGACGGAAACGATGCTGACCTGCCACCCAGAGTCATACAGCTACCGTCAACCTGAACCTCCCTACAGCCTGCCTCCAGCGGGTAAAGGCAAGAAAAAGAAGGAACAGCGACATGGCACTCCATCCGAAGCAAGTCGTTTACGCCACCGGTCTCGTGTCACTGCTGGGTTGTGGCTCGGTGCTGGCCCAGACGGCCTCTCCAGGGCAAGAAGGCGTTCCGATCCAGCCCGTCGGGGAACAGCCTCCCGAACAGGAAATTCAACCGAAAGTCCAGGCCATCGCCGAGTATGGAGGGGTCCTGACACCCAGGGGCAGGCTGGTACTGGAGCCGGAGTTCCAGTATTCCCACGAGAGCATCAACCGCATGACCTTCGAGGGGGTCGAGATCCTCAGCACCCTGCTGATCGGCGTCTTCACCGCCCAGGACCTCGACCGCGACAGCTACACCGCCTCCCTCACCGGCCGCCTGGGCTTTACCGATCGGCTGGAGCTGGAGATGAAGATCCCCTATGTCTATCGGGAAGAGACCCAGAACATCACGGTTGCCGAAGTGGATCCCCCATTTACTCTCGATCGCGAACTCTCCGGCAATAGCCTGGGCGATATCGAACTGGCCGCCCACTATCAGCTGAACCGTGGGCAGAATGGCATGCCCTTCTTCATCGGCAACCTGCGCTACAAGACGACCACCGGCGACGGCCCCTTCGATATCCGCCGCAACAGTGAAGGCACCCCTCAGGAGTTGCCTACCGGTACGGGCTTTCACTCCATCGAGCCCAGCCTGACGGCACTCTTCCCCTCGGCCCCGGCCGTCTACTTCGCCAACCTGGGGTATGTGTTCAACCTCAAGGACAATGTCAACGAACCCGTGGGTGATATCTTCGTGGGAGATGTCGACCCCGGGGATGCCGTGCGGCTGAGCTTCGGCATGGCCTACTCGATCAATCCCAGGACCTCCTTCACCCTGGGCTACAAGAACGACTTCATCGGCAAGACGAAAACCGAGTATTTCGATCCCGGCCTGGGCCGCACCACGACCCAGAGCTCCAATACCCTGAATGTCGGCTCCATGCTGCTGGGGTGGTCCTACCAGCTCAACCAGGACGTCTCCATCAATGTGGGTCTGGAGTTTGGCATCACCGATGACGCCCCGGATACCATGCTGAGCCTGCGCGTGCCCTTCGGCATGGACGTCTTCTAGGTCACTTATCACTTCCGGGTATCGACACAACGAGGCTGCCCAAGAGGGCAGCCTCTGCGTCTTCGCTAGTTGAAGAACCGGATATCGGGTCTCAGCGCAGGATGCCGGAGAAAGAGTCGATGATCGCGGCTCGCTGCTTCGCTGCCCTCAGTTCCCCCATATTGCTGACATGCACGCTGATGTCGATCGTCTGCCGGATGTCCTTCCCGGAGGCATTGCTGACCACGCCACTGAGAATGGCATTCTGGGTGATGTTGTGAAGCGCCGCCGTGAAGCCCTGGCTATCCTGCACCGTCACGCCCGAGAAGTTGGCCAGCCCGGCCAGGTTGATGCTGTCGGGGGTGACCTCGGTGACCTTGACACCGGAAGCGGGGCCGACTCGTGTCGCCATGCCGGTCCGATCGCTGAAGGTCTGGGAGACGATATGGGCTCCTCCCGCCTGGGAAAAGTTCAGAACCGTCACCAGTTGAATCTGGTTGTCGATCAGGGTTTTCAGCTCGGCACCGAAATCCAGCTGCATGCCGGCGATGTTGAAGCCGCCACGCAACTGCTCCATTTCGCTCAGGCTCATCACCGTTCCCCGATGGAAGACGTCGTCGGAGGGGGACGTGGCCATCATCGTATCGTTTCCAGTGGCCGGCACCAACGAGCTTGCAGCGGCCAGCAGAAGAGCTGACAAGATGCAGCATCGCCTGCTGAGCGTACTGCCCTCGGTCCGGTTATCGGCTATCATGCCCGTCACTCCTTGAATTCACTCGCTGAGGTCATCTGCCCAGTTCGTTCCTGCCCGGCAGGGTGAGCAAGCTGGCCCCGATGCTCGAGCGCTGCACGCCACGCTCGATCGGGGAGTCGGGCCGTACGGCCCAGTCTCGTTCATGATTGAAATTCTGCTGGGCGATCTCCAGCTCCTCGCGAGCCCCGAGTACCGTACCGTTCCACAAGGCCTCGAAGTGCTCCTTGGGTACCACGACGGTTCCCGCGGCGGGATCCCCCACCAGCACATGGTTCTCGTCGACACCCTTGACGACCACGAAGTGCTTGTAGCCGGCGGTGTCGACCATGGTGATCGCCGGTACACCGACCCGGATGAAATCGTCCAGGCCGATGCGAAAGCCATCCGAGTTCAGGCCCTGGCTGTCGAGGTAGCGCTTCATGTCCAGCATCGAGAAGCCATGCCGCTGGATCTGCTCGGCATCGCCGGCACGTATCATCCACTCGAAGACCTCGGCTTCGGTGGTCCCGCGATCGTAATGGTAGGTCAGCAGCGTGGCCACGGCGGCCGATCCACAGCTGTAGTCGTACTGCTGCCGGACGACCCTGTCCCACCCCATCTCCTGCAGGCTCTTGGCCTCCACCTGGAAGGTACCGAAGTGGCTGGAGATGGTGACCGGCCCGGCATTGGCCGCGCCCCCCAGCGACAACGACACCATGACGACAGTGACTCCCCTGAGCACCCTCATGATACGCACGCCCCTTCGACAGGCAGCGGACGACCGGTGACGTTTCCGGCACCGGCTGCGCTAGTTGGAAATAAAGACACTGATACCGACCGCGTTGTTGATCGAGTTTCCATTCCCTGTCACCGCACTGAAGATCCCCGTGCCGCTGTAGCTGCCCATGGCGTTGGAATCAAAATTGATGTTCCCGGTGACCATGTTGCCGTTGACGATATTGAACGACGAATCGGTGACGGTTGCTTTCATGTTCTGGACGCTTTGCACCGTGTTGAGGTGGATGATGGTGCCGTCCCGTCCCCGCGTCTCGCTCAGTTCCTGGAGATCGAGGCTCTCCAGGGCGGCGAAGCCTTCTGGCTGTTCCGCCGTGCCATCAGCCAGGCCGGCCGCCGAGACGCCAAGCGTCGTCAGCAGCAAGGTCGTCGTCGCGACGAGCATCGGGTAACGCCGATAACGATATCCGAGTGCGTTGAATGATCTCGCCTTCATGGCCTGGACTCCCGATATCCGATCCATACGCCTGGTTCATCGGGGGCCGATGGTGGGTCCACCGGCCCCCGGTTCCACGACGTGCTTTCCGTTTGGTTGCTGTCAGTGTCAGTTGCCGATATGCACACTGCTGTGAGCGGCAACGCTGGTACCGGCCAGTTGCGAGTTGTAGAGGCCGGTAGAGACGTTCATGTTGTTGATGCCACCGAACACGCCCCCACCGACGGCCACGCTGGCCGAACCGGTCGAGAAGATGGCAGCGCCGCCGTTGCCGCCATTGCCGCCGGCCCCACCGTTACCGGCCGTTGCCACGGCGTCGCCAGTCGAGCCCTGGCCGCCGCCGCCGCCGCCGCCGTTGCCATTGCCACCATTACCGGCCATGGCATCGGCATTGCCGCCGTTGCCACCGTTCCCGGCCATGGCGGCACCATCACCCGAGCCAGTCCCGGAACCGGAACCGGTGCCGGCACCACCATCACCCGAAGTTGCGCTCGCGGTGGCGGCAGAGTCGGCCGCCGCGCTCTGAGAACCGCCGGAGGTGTTGTCATCGTCGACATCGTTACCGGCGAGGATGGCGGCGATGTTGGCGCCCAGGGCGCCGGAGGTTGCCCCAGAGCCGGAGCTGGTATCGCCACCTTCACCGTTACCCAGGCCTGCGCCCAGGCCAAGCCCGGTGCCGGTGCCATCGCCACCGTCGGCACCATCACCCGCGACGGCGAGTGATGTGCCCCCGTCTCCGCCGTTGCCATTACCACCGGCGCCGCCGATGCCGGCACCCACGTTAATCGCGGCGGCGGAGCCACCGGCACCACCCGTCGCCGCCGTGGCGCCTGAGCCGCCATTGATGCTGAAGCCGGCCCCCACCACCACGGAGTTCATCTCCTGCAGCGAGATAACGCTGGTGGAGGTGTTGTAGGACTCGCTCATTGCCCAGGCGTCGCCGCCACGGCCCACGGAGCCACCATTGCCGCCGTTGCCCGCCGCTTCGGCATAGCCACCGGTACCGTCGCCACCGGTTCCGCCGCTAGCACCAGCACCATCATTCTCTCCACCATTGGCATCACCGCCGCCGCCGCCACCGCCGACAGCCAGGCCCAGGCCAGCGCCGCCATTCCCGCCACTGCTGCTGCCACCGACGGCCGTCGCGTTCGAGGTGACATTCTGATCAACGCTGTCGGCCACACCGGCGCTCGGGTTTGCATGGGCGGTGGAGATCGCCATCACCAATGCCAGCAAGGGCGTACCCGCGACTACCAGATACTTTTTCATGATCATTTCTCCGTTTAGTACGACTCAACCCTTCGATTTCCATGACTGCATCACTGCGAACCGGTGTTACTGCATCGAGGTGAGTCAGCACCCTTGAACGTCGATTCCCGCTCGCAGTCACTGACTCATACAGCACTATCCATGCCATCCCCCCTCCGGGCTTACAGTAACCCACTGTAAACTCGAGAGACTTATATGCATGTGCCGCTCAATGACCGCGAGAATCGAGCCGAATGACAGGCAAGGCGAGACCATTAATGTCCAGCCCATGAAACAGAGAAGCGACGTGAAGGAGCCCATGGCAGGGCATTGCGAAGGGAATCAATCAACTACCAGATATTACGGAGTGACATGGTGGCGTTACAGTCCAGAATCGAATAAAGAGATATCCGAAATACGCTTCCCGACAATAAAGGATCTCCTGTCGGAGCGCCTGAGCGATGGGGTCACCTGCAGGATTACAACCGGCAAGCGCCTGGCCGTGTCAGGCCTGAATCGACTTCAGGCCGATGCCACCCGCGCCGCGTGGCGGGCACAGGGGGGACTGGTCTCGACCATGCGTACCACGCTGCCCACCACGATCAGGCAGGGCGAGGGCAGCGGCCGGTCGGCGAGCCTGGCGGGCATGTCGGCCAGGGTGCCGACGAGGGCCTGCTGCCCGGGCAGGCTGGCATTGGCCACCAGCATCATCGGCCAGTCGCCGGGGAGGCCGGCGCGTCGCAACCCGGCACAGATCGCCTCCACCTTGGAAAGCCCCATGTAGAACACCAGGGTCTCGTCGCGGCGGGCCAGCGCTTCCCAGTCCGGCGTGCCGTCCTCGCGGCAGAGCTGGGCGGTGACGAAGCGCAACTGCTGGGCGTGGCCGCGGTCGGTGAGCGGGATCCCCATGCCGGCGCAGGCTGCCGAGGCCGCGGTGATCCCGGGCACGATCTCGGCGGGCACCTCGGCCCCGGCCAGGGCGGCGAGCTCCTCGCCCATGCGCCCGAACACCCCGGGATCGCCCCCCTTGAGGCGCACCACCGACTTGCCCTCGCCGGCCAGCCTGACCAGCAGTTCGCCGATCTCGGCCTGGGGGACGCTGTGATGGCCACGGGCCTTGCCCACGTAGTAGCGCTCGCGCCCGGCGGGAATCAGGGCCAGTACCTCGTCGCCGACCAGGCGATCGTAGACCACCGCATCGGCCTGCATGAGCAGCCGGGCCGCCGTGAGGGTCAACAGCCCCACATCGCCGCTGCCGGCGCCCACCAGATAGACGCGGCCCGGGCGGCAATCGCCGCGCAGTGGCAGCGTGACGCCAGCCTCATTCGAGGAGCCCTTCACCGCCGCCAGATGGCGGCCCGCCGCGGTGCCGAGGCGCGACAGGATGGCCCCCACGGCGGCGATCGCGTCAGACGACGTCAACGATTTCAGGCTTCGATTCAGCACGCGCATGGGCCCTCTCCTCTTCGGTACTTTCTTCGGCACTTTCTTCGATCAGGGACTTCAGTTCGGGGATGCAGCTGCCGCACTGGGTGCCGCAGGCGAGCCGTGCCCCCAGCGCCTCGACACTGGTGTCGCCGCCATGGATCGCCGAGACGATGGTCGCTCTACCGACCTGGTGGCAGCTGCACACCACCGGGCCGCTGTCGGCGGCGCCGTCGTCGCAACCGGCCAGCAGGCGCCGGCGACGTGCGGCATCCAGCCGTTCGCCCCGGGCGGCCTCGGCGAAGCGCTCGTCGAGCCAGGCCAGGCCGGGGAGTTCACGGGGGGGCGCCACCATCAACCACCAGCGCAGGCGACCCGCCTCGATGCCCGCCGCCCGCAGGCGTCCGCTGGCCGGGTCGTCGAGCCACAGCGCCGGGGCCACCGGCAGGTGCGCGTTCAGCCAGGCGAGCCAGTCGGGGCGCTCCTCTCCCGGTCGGCCGCCGGCCAGTTGCCAGCGCTGACAGCCGGGGAGCGGAATGCGCGCCCAGTAGCGAGCCGCGTCGCGCCAGTCGGCATCGACCGCCAGGTCGGCGGCCACCAGCAGGGTCGCTTCCCAGCCGGCCGCCAGGGGCTCGAGCGAGACCGCACCGTGCTTGGACTCGGGCTGCCCCGACACCGGGTCGAGATGCGCCTCCAGCAGGCTACCCATCCGGGCACTGCCGCTGAAGCGGTCGGTCCAGTGCATGGGCACGAAGACCTCGCCACGACGCTGCCCCTTGGAGAGCCGCACCCGGCCGAGGTAGTCGCCGCCGGCGCCGGTCAAGCGCGCCAGCTGCTGGTCGTCGACACCCCAGGCCTCGGCGTCGGCGGGCTCCACCTCGATAAAGGGCTCGGCACGGTGGTTCATCAATCGTGGCGCCCGGCCGGTGCGGGTCATGGTGTGCCACTGGTCGCGCACCCGGCCGGTGTTGAGGCGCAGCGGCCGGGCCTCGCTCAGCGCCTGCTCGGGCCCGCGCGGTCGCACCGGAATCAGCCTGGCCAGGCCATCCGGGGTGGCGAAGTGGCCATCCTCGAACAGCCGGGCGGTCCCCTGGGGAGCTTTGGCGGTCACCGGCCACTGGATCGGGCTCAGGGCGTCATAGGCCGCCCGATCGAGGCCGGCCAGCGCGGAGATATCGAAGAGTCGCGCGGACTCGGTGCCGGCCCGGTTCTCGAACCCCGACAGCCGGGCGTGCTCGTCGAAGATCTCGCTGGGGTGGGCATAGTCGAAGGCCTCACCGAAGCCCAGGCGCCTGGCCACCTCGGCCAGGATCCACCAGTCGTGGCGGGCCTCGCCCGGCGGCGGCAGCAGGCCGCGCTGGCGGGAGATGCGCCGCTCGGAGTTGGTCACGGTGCCGTCCTTCTCCGACCAGCTCGAGGCCGGCAGCACGATATCGGCGTAGGGCAGCAGATCGGTGTCGGCCACGCACTCGGAGACAATCACCAGCGGGCATTTCTCGAGTGCTGCCCGCACCTTGTCGGCCCGCGGCAGGCTGACGGCCGGGTTGGTGGCCATGATCCATACCGCTTGCACCTCGCCGCGCTCGATGGCCTCGAACAGCTCCACCGCCTTGTGCCCCGGCCCCTCGGGCAGGGTCGGGGTCAGCGACTCGGTCGTCCAGAAGCGGGTGACGCGGTCGATGGCCCCGGGGGTGTGGTAGTCCATGTGGGCGGCCAGCTGGTTGGCCAGGCCGCCGACTTCGCGGCCGCCCATGGCGTTGGGCTGGCCGGTGATCGAGAAGGGGCCGGCACCGGGCAGGCCGATCTTGCCGCCGGCCAGGTGGCAGTTGATGATGGCGTTGCACTTGTCGGTGCCGCTGGAGGACTGGTTGACCCCCTGGGAGTAGAGGGTCACCACGTGCAACTGGGTGGCGAACCAGTAGAAGAAGGTCTCCAGCCGCTCCGGGTCGAGATCGCAGTCGGCGGCGATGGCCTCCACCGAGGCCTCGTCCTCACGGGCAGCGGCCAGGGCCGCGTCGACCCCCTGGGTGTACTTCTCCAGGTAGACCCGGTCGAGCTTGCCCTTGTCGGCCATCCAGGCCAACAGGCCATTGAACAGCCGGGCGTCGCTGCCCGGTTTCAGGCCCAGGTAGAGATCGGCGATCTCGCAGGTGTCGGTCACCCGGGGATCGATCACTACCACCCGCATCAGCGGGTTGCGACTCTTGGCGGTGCGCAGGCGCTGGTAGAGCACCGGATGGTTCCAGGCCAGGTTCGACCCCACCAGCACCACCAGCTCGGCCTCCTCGATGTCCTCGTAGTTGCAGGGCACCGCATCGGCCCCCAGGGAGCGCTTGTAGGCCGCCACCGCCGAGGCCATGCAGAGCCGCGAGTTGGTATCCAGATGCGGGGTGCCGAGGAAGCCCTTGAACAGCTTGTTGGCGACATAGTAATCCTCGGTGAGCAGTTGCCCCGAGAGATAGGCCGCCACCGCTCCCTTGCCGTGGTCGCGGCGAGTGGCCTGCAGTCGATCGGCCACGGCAGTGAGCGCCGTCTCCCAGTCCACCTCGGTGCCGTCGACTCGCGGACGGGTCAGCCGGCCGTGGTCGCCCAGGGTCTCGTGCAGCGCCGACCCCTTGACGCACAGCCGCCCGAAGTTGGCCGGGTGGTCGGCATCGCCTTCCACCCCGACGATTCGGTCGTTCTCCACGCAGGCCAGTACGCCACAGCCGACGCCGCAGTAGGGGCAGGTGGTTCGGGCCTGATGCATGACGCTCTCCTGTCGCAGTCGGTCTGAAACGACGACGCCCGCCAGCGGCCACCGTGATGGTGGACCGTTGGCGGGCGTCGTTGCCTGGGTCGGAGAGCCGGCATGGCGCTCCTCACCCTTTGACCATCAATCAAGCAAGACACATGCCATGCTTCCATTTCTTGCGGGAATCCACGGCCCTGCGGCCATCCCGTCCGGCCCGGCGGGAACTCCCGAGCCCGTCCGTCGCACCAATGGCTATCGTGGGCATCCCTTTCCTGCACCACCCTGGTGCCCATTGGCCCCGCGACACGCCAGCCTCAGCCTCCTCCATCCGCCGGAGACGGCGCCTCCCCTGGTGTCGGTGGTATCTGGAATGCATCTTGCACTGGAGTAAACGCACGCAACACGACGAGCGACACTGCCATGCCACCACCCCTGTCCCCATCCCTCAAGGTGCTGCTGGTCGACGACGAGGTCGTCCGCGCCGCCATGGTCGAGGAAGCCCTCGCCAGCGAGGGGCACGAGGTCGTCTGCCGCCTCTCGAGCCCGGCGAGCCTCAACGAGATGGTCGCCCGTCACCAGCCCGACGTGGTGATCATCGACATGGAATCCCCCGACCGCGACACCCTGGAGAGCATGGCCCTGCTCAATCGCGAGAACCCGCGCCCGGTGGTGTTCTTCGCCGACCAGCACGACCCCGACACCATGCAGGCGGCGCTCAAGTCGGGGGTCAGCGCCTACGTGGTCGACGGCCTCGTGCCCGGCCGGGTCAAGGCCATCATCGAGGTCGCGATCGCCCGCTTCGATGCCTTCCACTCGATGCGCCAGGAACTCGACCGCACCCGCAACCAGTTGGCCGAGCGCAAGCGCATCGAACGCGCCAAGGGCCTGCTGATGAAGCATCAGGACTGCGACGAGGAGCAGGCCTACCGCATGCTGCGCAAGCTGGCCATGGACCGCGGCCAGCCCCTGGCCGAGGTCGCCGACAGCGTCATCGACATCCTCGAACGCCTGACCCCTCGATCCTCCGACTCTCGATCTTCCGAGCAGGGCCCTTTGTCATGAAAGAGGCAGCCATGAGCATGACGGCCATACCGCCATCCCCCGAACTGGAACGCCTGACCCTCGGCTTCATTCCCCTGCTGGATGCCGCCCTGCCGATCATCGCCCGGGAGCGGGGCTTCTTCGCCGAGGAGGGCCTGGACGTCTCGCTGTCGCGGGAGAACGCCTGGTCGACCCTGCGTGACAAGGTCGCCGCCGGCCTGCTCGATGGCGCCCAGATGCTGGCACCCCTGCCACTGGCCATGAGCCTGGGGCTGGGTCGGGCGCCCTGCGAGACGCTGGCGCCGATCGTCCTGAGCCGCAACGGTAATACCTTCACCCTCTCCGAAGCACTCTGTCGCGAGAGCGGCGCGGCACTCGGCGAGGACCCGGCGGCACCCGCCCGGGCACTGGGCGACTGGCTACGCCGGCAAGCGGGCGAACGCCGCCCTCGCCTGGCCATGGTCTATCCCTTCTCCTGCCAGCACTACCTGCTGCGCGAGTGGCTCTCCCTGGGCGGCCTGGACGCCGAGCATGACGTGGAGCTCATCGCCCTGCCGCCGCCCCGGATGGTGGAGGCGCTGCAGGCAGGACACATCGACGGCTTCTGCGCCGGCGAGCCCTGGGGCACCCTGGCCCGCCAGCGCGGCGCGGGGCGGCTGGTCGCCACCGGCGCCCAGCTATGGCCGGACGACCCGGAGAAGGTGCTCGGCGTGACCGGCTCCTGGGCCCGGCGCTACCCGGCCACCCTGGGGGCATTGATCCGCGCCCTGGCGCATGCCAGCGCCTGGCTCGCCGCCTCCCCCGAGCATTGCCGCCGGGCGCGGGACTGGCTCGCCCTGCCGCCCTATCTCGACCGCGCCATCGACCACCTCGACGACCTGGCGCTGGACCGCGCACCGATCCACCAGCGCCTCCACGGCGAGGGGGTACTGCGCCCCAGCCCTGCGGCGGCGGGTCGCTTCGCCGAGCACATCGCCCAGCATCTGCGCGCCCACGGCCGCCCCCTGGACCGGCACACCCTGGAAGAGTGCTACAGCCCTGTGCATTTCGATGTGGCCACGCACCACTGATGTGCATCACCGTCCGGACGGGGTCTCCGACCGGCCTCCCCTGACACCTACAACCAATTGATATAGAAAACAAAATCCTACCCACTCGGCATCCTGGCCGGATTCTTGATTGGATATGGCACTCAGCGATCAATGGCGATCGCCCGACATATCACGACGAAGACGTCTCCGCGCATTCCCCGAGGGGAAGCTGCGCCGAGGCGTCTTCTTTTTGGCCGCTTTATCACTCTCTGCGGAGGTGCCTGACCCATGCACCGACAACCTTTGCCCCCGACCGAGCATCTGGTGATCGTCGGCAACGGCATGGCCGGCCATCGGCTGGTCGAGGCCCTGATCCAGCAGCCGGAGCGCCCGCCACGCATCACCGTGATCGGTGGCGAGCGGGTACCGGCCTATAACCGTATCCTGCTCTCGCCGCTGCTCGCCGGCGAGATGCCCCACGACGCCCTGACCCTGCATGGGGCGGACTGGTACGCCGAACACGACATCACCCTGGTGCTCGGCGAGCGCGTCACGGACGTCGATCGCCGGGCACGGCGCCTGACCACCGACGCCGGCCGCACCCTCGATTACGATCGCCTGGTGCTGGCCACTGGCTCCCACCCGGCCATGCCGCCGATTCCCGGCCTGGATCTCGAAGGGGTACAGGCCTTCCGCGACCTGGAGGACGCTGACGCCCTGACCCGGGCCGCCGAGGCCGGCGGCCGCGCCGTGGTGATCGGCGGTGGCCTGCTGGGCCTGGAGGCGGCAGAAGGGCTGCGCAAGCGCGGCATGCAGGTGAGCCTGCTGCAGCGCGACGACCGCCTGATGAACCGTCAGCTCGATATCACCGCCGCGCGCCTGCTCGAGAACGAGCTGCGCGACCGCGGCCTGACCATCTACACCGAGGCCAACATCGCCAAACTGGTCGACGATGGCCGGGGACACGTCGCCGAGGTGCATCTCGAGGATGGCACCCGGCTGCCCGCCGACTGCGTGGTGGTAGCGATCGGCATCGTGCCCAACGCCGAGCTGGGGCGTACCGCCGGGCTCGAGGTCAACCGCGCGGTGATCGTCGACGAGACCCTTACCAGCTCCGACCCGGCGATCCACGCCCTCGGCGAATGCTGCGAGTTCCAGGGCACCCTCTACGGCCTGGTCGAACCGATCTGGCGTCAGGTGGAGGTGCTCGCGGCACACCTGGCCGGCGAGCCGGTCGACGGCTACGTGGAAACGGCCTGCGCCACCAAGCTCAAGGTGAGCGGCGTATCGCTCTACGCCTTCGGCCCCACCGAGCCCGACCCCGATCACGAGGTGCTCACCTATCACGACCCCCAGCAGGGCGACTATCGCCGCCTGCTGCTGCGCGACGGATGCATCGAGGGTGCCGTGCTCTACGGCGACACCGCCATGGGCCCCTGGTACTTCGAACGCTCCCTGGCCGGCACCGACCTCGGCTCCTGTCGCCAGGCACTGCTGCTCGGCGCCGCCGATGCCCAGCTGCTCCTCGACTCCCCAGAACCCCAGCACAGCCCCCTGAAGGAGGCCGCATGAACACGCCCGATAAACCGCAACTGCTCGTCATCGGCAACGGCATGGTCGGCCACCACCTGGTCGAGCAGCTGGCCGAACAGGGCGCCACCGAGCGCTACGCCATCACCGTGTTCGGCGAGGAACGCCACCTGGCCTACGACCGGGTCCACCTCTCCGAATACTTCAGCGGCCGCGATGCCGCCTCGCTGGCGCTCTCCACCGCCGACTACTATGCCGAGCACGGCATCGAGCTGCGCCTCGGCGAGGCGGTCACCGCCATCGACCGCGACAAGAATGAGGTGGTCACCCCCCAGGGCCGCTACCCCTACGACCGGCTGGTGCTGGCCACCGGCTCCTACCCCTTCGTGCCGCCGATTCCCGGCAACGACCGCGAGGGCTGCCTGGTCTACCGCACCCTGGAGGACCTCGACGCCATCCGCGAAGCGGCCGAGACCGCCACCACCGGCGTGGTGGTGGGCGGTGGCCTGCTCGGGCTGGAAGCGGCCAACGCCCTGCGCGGGTTGAACCTCGACACCGCCGTGGTCGAGTTCGCCCCGCGCCTGATGCCGATGCAGGTCGACAGCGAAGGCGGCGAACTGCTGCGCGAGAAGATCGAGGCGCTCGGCGTGCAGGTGCTCACCGGCCGCGCCACCCAGGAGATCGTCGACGGCGAGGCCAGCCGCCACCGCATGGTGTTCCAGGACGACAAGGTGCTGGAGACCGACCTCATCGTCTTCTCCGCCGGCATTCGCCCCCGCGACGAGCTGGCCCGCGACTGCGGCCTGGAGATGGGCGAGCGCGGCGGCGTGGTGATCGACGACCACTGCCTGACCAGCGACCCGGCGATACTGGCGATCGGCGAGGTGGCGCTGTGGAACAACAGCATCTTCGGCCTGGTCGCCCCCGGTTACCAGATGGCCAAGGCCGCCGCTGCCACGCTGCTGGAAGGCGGTGTGACCTTCAGCGGCGCCGACATGAGCACCAAGCTCAAGCTGATGGGCGTCGACGTGGGCTCCATCGGCGACGCTCACGGCGACCGCACCCCCGGCGCGCGCATGTTCCGCTTCCTCGACCCGCTCAAGCAGCAGTACCGCAAGCTGGTGGTCTCCAGCGACGGGCGGCGCCTGGTTGGCGCCATGCTGGTCGGCGACAACAGTGTCTACGACACCCTGCTGCAGTACTACGCCAACCGCATCGACCTGCCCGAGGACCCGGCCGCGCTGATCCTGCCCGCCGGCGGCGAAGCCGCCCCGGCGCTGGGCCCCGACGCCCTGCCGGAAACCGCCACCATCTGCTCGTGCCACAACGTCACCAAGGGCGATGTCTGCGCCTCCATCGACGCCGGCGCCGTCGATCTCGGCGCGGTGAAGGGCGACACCAAGGCGAGTACCGGCTGCGGCGGCTGCGCCGCCCTGCTCAAGACCCTGGTGGACCACGAACTCGAGAGCCGCGGCGTGGAGGTCGACAAGTCGATCTGCGAACACTTCGCCTACACCCGCCAGGAGCTCTACGACATCGTGCGGGTGGAGGGCATCAAGACCTTCGGCGAGCTGGTGAATAAACACGGCCAAGGCCTTGGCTGCGATATCTGCAAGCCGGCGGTGGCCTCGATTCTGGCGTCCTGCTTCAACGAGCCGATCACCGATGCCGCCCACATCCCGCTGCAGGACACCAACGACACCTTCCTGGCCAACATGCAGAAGAACGGCACCTACTCCGTCGTTCCCCGCGTGCCGGGCGGCGAGATCACCCCCGACAAGCTGGTGGTGCTGGGCCAGGTGGCGCAGAAGTACGCGCTCTACACCAAGGTGACCGGCGGCCAGCGCATCGACCTGTTCGGCGCCCGCCTGGAAGACCTGCCGGCGATCTGGGGCGAGTTGATCGAAGCCGGCTTCGAGACCGGCCACGCCTACGGCAAATCGCTGCGTACGGTGAAGTCCTGCGTGGGCAGCACCTGGTGCCGCTACGGCGTGCAGGACAGCGTGGGCATGGCGATCCAGCTGGAGCACCGCTACAAGGGCCTGCGCGCCCCGCACAAGATCAAGTTCGGCGTTTCCGGCTGCACCCGCGAGTGCGCCGAGGCCCAGAGCAAGGACATCGGCGTGATCGCCACCGAGAACGGCTGGAACCTGTACGTGTGCGGCAACGGTGGCATGCGCCCGCGCCACGCCGAACTCTTCGCCACCGACCTCGACGACGCGCAGCTCTACCGCATCATCGACCGCTTCCTGATGTTCTACATCCGCACCGCCGACTGCCTGCAGCGCACCTCGGTGTGGCGCGAGAACCTCGAAGGCGGCCTGGACTACCTCAAGCAAGTGATCCTCGAGGACAGCCTCGGCATCGGCGAAGAGCTCGACCGGCAGATGCAGACCGTCATCGACGCCTACGAGTGCGAATGGGCGGGCGCCATCAGCGACCCGGAGAAGCTCAAGCGCTTCCGCAGCTTCGTCAATGACAGCCGCCCGGATCCGGACATTATCACTACCACCGAGCGCGGCCAGCTACGGCCGGCGTGATGAGCCGGACCCAACGCCCCTGGTCAGCCGATAGAGGCGCCGAGGCCGCCCCTCAGGGGTCAGACCCCGGAGGGCCTCGCAGCGCCGGCACTCGCCAACCGAACAAGGAGTTTCCATGACCACCGCAACCGCCGCAGCCAAGACCATGACCCAGACCTGGCAACCCCTCTGCACCCGCGCCGACCTGGTGCCCTTCTCCGGCGTAGCCGCCTGGGTGGAAACCCCGCAAGGCCCGGCCCAGGTCGCGATCTTCTACATTCCATGCGGCCCGAACACGCCGCAGCCAGCCGGCCCGAACACACCGGCGCTGCCCGGCCACGAACAGGAACTCTACGCCCTGGACCACCACGACCCCTTCTCCGGCGCCAACGTCATCGCCCGCGGCATCGTCGGCGACCTCAAGGGTGATGTTGTGGTCGCCTCGCCGATCTACAAGCAGCACTTCCGCCTCGAAGACGGTCAGTGCCTGGAAGACGACAGCGTCAAGCTGCGTACCTGGCCGGTGAGCTTCAAGGGCGACGAGGTGTGGATCGAGGCGTGAAGGGTGAGGGCGGCATTGCATCGGCTGCCTCGCTCTCGTGGCGTCATGTCGAGATCGGCAGCAGCCGCCACACCAGCGGAAGAATCAGTGCGGTGAACACCCCCGTCAGGCTCATGCCGAGCGAGGCGAAGGCGCCGGCCGTGGGGCCAAGCTCGAAGGCGCGCACGATGCCGATGGCGTGGCCGTTCACGCCGAGCGCGAAACCGAGGATGCGCTGGTCGGTCACCCTGAGCAGGCGGGCGAACAATGAGACGAAGATGGTGGTCAACACGCCGGTGATCAGCAGGCCTCCGAGCATCAGCGACAGCGAGCCGCCGATCTGCTCGTGGATCCCGATGGCCAGGGGCGCGGTCACCGACTTCGGCGCCAGTGAGGCCAGTACGACAGGCGGTGCCCCCAGCAGCCAGGCGATCAGCACGGCGTAGAGCGCGGCCATCACGGCGGCCAGCGGCAGGCAGTACAGGATGGGCTTCCACAGCACGAAGATGTGCTGGCGCTGCTGGTAGAGCGGTACCGCCAGCGCCACGGTAGCGGGACCCAGCAGCAGGGTCAGCCCGGCGACATTGCGCTGGTAGTCGGCGTAATCGAAGCGCAGTAACCACAGGCTCGCCGCCGTCAGCACGGCACCGATCAGCACCGCCGGGCACCAGCTCGGCCGGCCGAGCCGCTCGAACAGGTGGATGCCGCCGAGATAGGCCGCCAGGGTCAGCGCGACGGCGAGTACCGGGGTGTTCAGCAGCGAGGCGTGGAGCTCGTTCATGGCTGGCGATTCCGTTCGTCCATGTTCGCGGCTTCCCTGGGCATGAAGCGCCGCATCAGCCACAGCGTGGTCAACACGCTGAGCAAGGTACCCACGGCCAGGGCGATCATGACCGCCGTCCAGTGGCCGGCGAACTCGTCGATCACGAAGAACACCCCCACCACCCCGGGCATGATCAGCATGGCGAGCAGCGGTATCAGCGTCTGGCTCGCCGTGGCCACGCTTTCGTTCAGCCGCCGCTTCACCAGCAGCCACACCAGCAGCAACAGCAGCCCGGCCATGGCGTGAGAAACCGGGAGCGACAGCAGCGCAACGGCAACATGGCCGAGCAGTTGGAAACCGAGCAGCCACAGGAACCCACGCAACAGCTTCATGCCATCTCCACAACGAACCCCTGGTGAAATCCGCTCGCTGCCGAGAGACGAAAGGCAGCGAAGTCATGATGAATGGTCCGGACATAATGTTAACACGCTATCATTATGGCGTGAGTGGGCCGACGTGGGCCTCGGCCGCCATCGCGATACCCTCTTCCACTGGGTCGGCGCCGATGGCACTCTGGACATGGCGAGTGTCTACGCGGCCACGGAGGTCCTCCCGCTGAGAGAGCGTTGATCACGCTGTGCTGCAGCATTAGCCATTCATGTCCATGCTGAGCGTATGGAAAGATCCAGTGTCCAAGCAGAATCAGGAGGTGAGCGAAAGCGCTAAGTAGGACGGCACGACCCGCGCCCTGTCACACGGTTGGCATCGTGCGCCGAGTGTGTCGACACCATGACGACAAGGAGAGCTGCGCCGATGGTACGCATCGACAAGAAGGCCACCAGGCTGTATGTGCTGGACACCAATGTCCTGATCCACGACCCCGCCGCCCTCTACCAGTTCGACGAGCACGAAGTGGTCATCCCGATGACCGTGCTCGAGGAGCTCGACAAGCACAAGAACGGTATCCGCGAGATCGCCCGTACCGCCCGCCAGGTCAGCCGCACCCTCTCGGACCTTACCGCCAACGTCAGCGTCGACCTGATTCGCGATGGCATCCCCATCACCCGCCTCGTGGGCCCCGAGGGCCGCCTGCGCCTGCTGTGCTACAACGACCTCAAGCCCCTCGATCCCCTCGCCGATGGCAGCCCCGACAACCGCATTCTCGCCGAGACCTGCCGGCTGCAAGCGGAGCGTACCGATGCCTCGGTGATACTCGTGACCAAGGACATCAACCTGCGGGTCAAGGCCACGGCACTCGGTGTCCCCGTAGAGGACTACCTCAACGACCGCGTCTTCGACGACTCCGACGCCATGATCGATGGCGCCCGGATCTACCCCGATGCCGGCCATGACGGCAGTGGCCTGTGGGGCAGCCTGCGGGTCGACGTACGCGTCGAGCGCCACGATGACAAGGTCATCTACCAACTCGCCGGCGACATCCCCGCCGAGTGGCACCTCGGCATGCTGGTCTCCGACAGCGACAACGGCGCCAGCTTCGAGGCCATCGTGCGCGAGGTGAGCTCGCAACAGGCCAGCCTCGAACTGCTGACCAACTACCGTCATGGCGCCAGCGTATGGGGCGTGCATGCTCACGACAGCCGCCAGAACTTCACCCTCAACCTGCTGATGGACGACGACATCGACCTGGTCACCATCGCTGGCAGCGCCGGCACCGGCAAGACCTTCATGACGCTGGCCGCCGCCTTCCAGCAGACCCTGGACACCAAGCGGTTCGAGCGCATCGTCTTCACCCGGGCGCCGATCTCCATGAGCGAGGACATCGGTTTCCTGCCCGGCACCGAGGAGGAGAAGATGTCACCCTGGATGGGCGCCTTCCACGACAACATGGACAACCTGCTGCGCGACGAGGATGGCGAGAGCAGCTGGGGGAACGGTGCCACCCGTCAGTTGCTCGGCTCCCGGGTACAGATCCGCGCCCCCGGCTTCATGCGCGGCCGTACCCTGAACGACACCTTCCTGATCATCGACGAGGCGCAGAACTTCACGCCCAAGCAGCTCAAGTCGCTGGTCACCCGGGCCGGCCGCAACACCAAGATCGTCTGCCTCGGCAACGTCGGCCAGATCGACACCCCCTACCTGACCGCCAACACTTGTGGCATGGCGGCCGTGGTCCAGCGCTTCCGCGACTGGCCCCACGCCGGCCACGTCACCCTCAAGAGCGTCGAGCGTTCGCGTCTGGCACTGGCCGGCGAGGAGATGCTGTAGTCGCGAGTGCCCCCGGGCCGGCCTGACACCGCAACGCCAGCGACCCGGTTGTCAGGCCTGGCTCCACAGGGCCATCGCCAGCACCACGGCGGTGGCCATCATCAGCACCGCCGCATGGCGGCGCAGCCATCCTTCGGCCCGGGCTACCGTCGCCAGTCGCTCGACCAGCCGGCGCTCCCTTCCCGCCAGACGCTCGACAATCGCTCTCCTCGCCTCACCGAGCCATGTCACCGGTCCTGCCCCCCGGGCCAGCCAGTACCGCCAGGCGGCGGACAGCGGCCACCAGAGATCCCCGGGTGGCAACTGCCAGGCGACGTGCCACGCCCGGCGACGCGACATCACCAGCGCGCCCCCGGCCAGCACTGCCCCCAGTACCACCGGCCACAACAGGCCGGGCAGCTCCTCCAGGGGTGGCCACCCGGGGCGCTCCACCGGCAGCCACCAGGGCAGGCCGGCGGCGGCGAGCAGCGTTCCCAGCCAGGCCAGCGGCATGGGCGCGGCGAGCGGTGTCAGGCCATCCTCACGCGCCTGGCGCTCGCCCTGCCACTGGCGCCAGAGGGTGCGGGCCATCAGCCCCGTGGTCCCCACCGCGGCCAGGCTCAGCCACAGCACCAGCGCCTGATGGTTATCGCCATAGAGTGGCGATTTGAAGGCCCACTTGGTGACCAGCCCCGAGCCCAGGGCACCGGCCAGCGACAGCGCCGGGAGCGCCAGCAGCGCCCCCAGCAGCCAGGCCGGCAGGCGCGGCGGGTGCTCACCGATGCCCACGCCGAGGAACAGGGCCCCCTTGGTCAACCCGTGGTGGGCGGCGAACAGCACTACCGCCGTCGAGAGGGCCGGCCAGGCCCCGGGCGCGACCAGTCCCATGGCGACCAGGCTGGTGATCATGCCCATCTGGCTGACGCTCGAGTAGGCCAGCACCGCCTTGGGGTGTCGCTGGCAGATGCCGTAGAGGGCCGCCCCGAACGCCGCCAGCAGCCCAGTTGCCAGCATCGCCTGGCCGAGCAGGCGGAAGCTCCCGTCCAGGCCCGGGTCACCCAGCGGCAGGGTAACCAGCCAGCCCAGCAGGCCGGCCTTGATCATGGCACCGCTGAGCACCGCACTGGCCGGCGTCGGTGCCACCGGATGGGCCAGCGGGAGCCACAGGTGCAGCCCCACCACCCCCGCCTTGACCCCGAAGCCGAGCCACAGCAGCAGCGCCATCCATGCCCCCGACTCCGCCGCGGCGATGGCCTCGCGCAGCCCGCTCAGCGTCAGGGTCCCGGCACTGCCGGCCGCCCACAGCAGGCCGGCGAGGAGCAGCCCCTCGCCCAGCACCGCCATGGTCAGGTAGGCCACGCCACCGATGCGTGCGTCCCGAGTTCCGGCATGCACCACCAGGCCGTAGGCAGCGAAGGTCATCAGCGCGAACCCCAGGTAGAAGCTGGCGATGTCCTCGGCCACGATCAACAGCAGGTTGCCGGCCAGGGTGAGCAGCCAGAAGAGGGCGAAACGCCGCAACCGGCGGCCGGCGCGGCCGTCGCCGCTGTCGAAGCGCGCCTGCTCCGCCGCCAGGTACCCCCGGGCATAGAGCCCGGCCAGCCCCCACAGCAGCGCCGTGAAGGCCAGCAGCGGGCGGCGCAGGCCATCGAGCTCCCAGCGCCCCCCGAGCATCCACCACTCCAGTGCCAGTTGTCCCGGCGGTGCCAGCAGCGCCAGACCGAGCGCCGGCAGCGGCGCCGTGCACCAGAGACCGTCGAGCCACCGCCGCGGGCGTCCCGGCCAGGCCAGAACGGCATGCACCGGCACCCGCAGCAGCAGTGCCAGGGGCCACAGCAGGGCCAGCACGAGACCGGCCGCGAACGACAGCGAGGTCATGGCAGGTACTCCTCGTAGGCCACCCGGGAGGCCCACTCCAGCGGACTGAAGGGCATCCCCGCCAGCACCCCGGCCAGCAGGCTGAAGGCCGCCGTGGCCAGCGCCGGCCAGAGCAGCCAGCCACTGGTTTCGAGCCGGCCCAGGTGACGCTCGGCGGGCCATTCTCCTCGCCCGTGGGCGGGGCCGGGGCGGAACCAGAGCCGATGCAGGATCGGCAGGAAGTAGGCGGCGTTGAGCAGGCTGCTGCCGACCAGTACGGCGACCACCCAGGGCATGCCGGCCTGCACCGCCCCGGTGCCCAGGTACCACTTGCTGAAGAAGCCGACCACCGGCGGAAGGCCGATCATGCCCAGGGCCCCCACCGTGAAGGCCAGGCTGGTCAACGGCATGCGCCGGCCGACACCGTCGAGACCGTCGATGCGGTGGATGCCCAGCTCCTCGGCATAGTTGCCGGCGCAGAAGAACAGGGTGATCTTCATCAGCCCCTGGTGCAGCAGGTGCGACAAGGCGGCGATGGTGCCCAGGGGCCCGAACAGGCCGATGCCGAGCACGATGTAGGAGACCTGGCTCACCGTGGAGAATGCCAGCCGCGGCTTGAGTTCCTGCTGGGCCAGGGCACGCAGCGAGCCATAGAGGATGGTGACCGTGGCGATGGCCACGAGCCCATGGAGCAGGCCCAGGCGGTGGCTCAACTCGATGCCATAGACATCGTAGACCAGGCGCACGATACCGAAGGCCCCGGCCTTGACCACCGCCACGGCGTGGAGCAGTGCGCTGACCGGCGCCGGCGCCACCATGGCCCGCGGCAGCCAGCCATGAAGCGGTACCAGGGCCGCCTTGACCCCGAACCCCAGGATCAACACGGTAAAGATCACGATCAGTAGGGGACGCTGTTCGGATCCCAGCTCGGCGAGGATCTCGCGCTCGCCGAAGCGGATGTCCCCGGCCAGCACGTGCAGCGACACCATGCCGATCATCAGCACCAGTCCGGCACTCAGGGTGAAGCGCAGGTAGACCGCACCGGCCGCCAGCACCTGGCGGGTGCCCCGATGCACCACCAGCGGATAGGTGGAGAGGGTAAGCAGCTCGTAGAAGACCAGGAAGGTGAAGAGGTTGCCGGCCAGGCTGATGCCCAGGGTGCTGGCCACGCAGAGGCTGAAGAAACCGAAGAAGCGCTTGCGGTTGGGAGAATCCTCCAGGTAGCCGATGGCATAGAGGGTGGTGAACAGCCACAGCAGCGAGGAGAGTCCGGCGAACATGATGCCCAAAGGATCGGCCCGCAGCACGAAGTTCACCTCCTCCATGACCGGGAACTCGACGGCGTACTCCCTGCCCTGGCGCAACCCCCAGACCATCCAGGCCACCAGGGCGATCTTGACCCCCGCGGCCCCGAGGTTGAGCAGGGTCCGCACCCGCCAGGCCCCTTCGGGCAGCATGAAGATCACCGCCGCGGCGAGCAGCGAACTGGCCAGGGTGGCCAGCGGGAACCAGGCGCCGTTCATGGCGCACCCCCGCCCGAGCGCAGCAGGCCCAGGGGCCAGTCGGCGGCCAGCCCCAATCCCATGGCCGAGAGCGCCAGCAGCAGCGCGATCAGGTCCATGCCGGCCGGCAGCGGCCGGAACTCGCGGTGCGGTGCCGCCTCGGTGAGGGTGTAGCGGAATACCCGGAACACGTAGGCGGCGGTGAACAGGGTGCCCAGCGCCAACACCAGCACCCAGGGCCACTGGCCCGCGAGCAACGCCGCCTGGAGGAGCAGCCACTTGGCGGTGAAGCCGGCACTGGGCGGCAGGCCCATCAGGGTCACGGCGGCGATGCCGAAGGTCATCAGCGCCAGCGGCAGCCGCCGGCTGGTCCCGGCCAGTTCCGCCAGCCCGCCGTGCCCGGTGGCCAGCAGCAGATTGCCGGCGGCCATGAACATCGCCGCCTTGGCCAGGGCATGGCCGGCGAGCTGTAGCCAGGTCCCCTGCCAGGCGAGTGCCGCCACCGCCTCGCCGGTACCGATCAGCAGCGGGAAGGCCAGCAGCAGGTAGCCCAGCTGTCCCACCGTGGAGTAGGCTACCACCTGCTTGAGCCCCCTGGCCCGCCAGGCCAGCAGACCACCCCACAGCACCGCCATGCTGCCCAGCCCCCCGAGCAACCAGGCACCGGCCACCGCCCCAGGCATCAGCAGCAACCAGAGCTGCAGCAGGATGAAGAAGGAGGCCTTGATCACCAGGGCGGCGTGGATCGCGCTCACTGGGGTCCAGGCGCTGCCGTGCACCGGGGCGAGCCAGGCATGCAGCGGAAAGGCCGCCGCCTTGAGCAGCAGCCCGGTGCTGAGCAGCGCCACGGCGATCCAGGTCACCGGGCCGGGCTCCACCACCGCCGAGAGCCCAGCCAGGTCGAGCCGTTCCCAGGCGCCCAGCAGCAGCGCCACCCCGAGCAGCCAGGCCAGCGACCCCACCAGGGCATAGAGCAGGTAGCGCATGCCGGCCACGAGGGCATCGGCCTTGCCCGGTAACAGCATCATGGCCACGGTACACAGCCCCATCAGCTCCAGTGCCGCATAGAGGGTGAGCAGGTCGGCGGCGAGCCAGATCAGTCCCAGCGAGCTAGCCAGTCCCCCGAGCAACGGCCACAGCCAGGCCGCCGCTCGCGGCGGGATGCTCGCCGCCTGGCGGTGGCCGACGGCATAGACGGCGCTGGCGAGCATCAGCAGATGGGTCAGCGACAGCAGCAACCCCGAGAGGGCATCGAGGCGCAACCGCAGCTCCAGTGCACCGAGCGGCACGCTCGCATGATAGCCGCCGTGCGCCGCCGCGGCCGTCAGCAGCCACAGGGAGGTCGCCGCCAACGGCAACGCGGCCATCACCACCGGCCAAGCACGACGGGCGGGAAAGTACATGCCCACCACTCCCAGCAACGGCGGGGCGAGCAGGACCAGCCACAGGGCCGCCGCCATCACGGTCGGAAAGGCTTCCGGTGGCGTATCGAGGCCAAACCGCGCGATCATCCGCTGTCCCCCGACGCCTCCTCGGCGATCAGGGTCACGCGATTCTCCAGGGCCAGCAGGCGGCGGATCAGCACCGCTCCCAGCCAGGTGCCGAGCAGCGCCACCACCAGCCCCACCAGGATCAGCGCCTGGACCTCGCCCCGGGGGCCGGCAAGTCCCGCCAACAGCAGGAAGATGCCCGAACCGAGCACATTGAAGGCGAGCAGTCGTCGCAGCAGGTGGGCATGGGCGGCGAACGCCCAGAGCCCCAGTGTCATGATGACGAGCCCGGCCGGCAGCAGCGGCCGCCGAGCCACCTCGGCCAAGGTTCCGAGCGGCTCTCCGGCACCGAGCGACAGCCCCGTCGCCATGGCGACCAGTGCCGTCCAGGCCAGCGGCGCCAGCAGCCGAACCAGCACCTGGCGACGAGGCCGCCGGAACGCATCACGGGGAGGCAGCCGCGGCGCTCGAGAGAAGGCGCCCAGGGCATGGAGCAAGGCGGCGCCGGTGCACAGGCCGCCGAGCAGGGCCTCGGCCAGCCCCAGCCAGGGAGCCCCGAGATGCCACCACGCCAGCGCCATCGTCAGCGCGAAGCCGATGAAGGCGAGGCAGGCCCGGGCCAACCGACGATCGACCAGACAGGCCATCGCCAGGGCCACCAGCAGGCCGGCCTGAGCGAGAGCGACGAGCGCCGACATGGCGTCGGATCAATCGGAAGAGGAGGTGTTGGCGGCCTTCTCGATCAACGCTTCGCTTTCACTGCCCGGCCCCTGCTGCAGCACCGTCTCGGCCTCGTGGTAGAGGCAGATATAGCGCTTGCAGGAGGCACAGAACACCTTGTCGTCGGGATTCTTCACCCGGGAGACCCGCATGCGATGGCTACCACAGCTGGGACAGGCCACCGGCAACCGGAAATCGACGGAAAGATCGGACATCCTCACTTCCTCCATGTGACGGCGGGAAAGGCGGACTTCTCGTTCAGTCATGGGGATTATCCTGAGCCCTTCAAGGCGAGACTGCCACCCCGGACGCGTCACGAGCCGCCGCGGGACGCGACGGATACACCCGGTCCACTGATGCGGTTGCGCCCCTCCCGCTTGGCGCGGTAGAGCGCCCGGTCGGCCCGGGAGAGCGCGCTGTCCAGGCTACCGCCGGGTTCGAGGACGGTGAGCCCGAGGCTCACGGTGAAGCGGATCGTCGCTCCATCCACCTCCAGCTCGATGGCCTCCACCGCCTGGCGCAGGCGCTCGAGAATGTCCCAGGCCTGGGCGGGCTCGCTGTCGACCAGGATCACCGCGAACTCCTCACCGCCGATGCGGGCAAAGAGGTCATAGGGCCGCAGGCTGTCGCGGCAGGCCATGGCGAAGGACTGCAGGGCCAGATCGCCGGCCGCGTGACCATGGGTGTCATTGAGATGCTTGAAGTGATCCAGGTCGAGCATTGCCAGGGGTACCCGGCGACCATGACGCTCGGCAAGCGCACGCACGGCTTCTCCCTGGTCGAAGAAGGCCCGTCGGTTGAGCGCTCCGGTGAGCATGTCGGTCCCGACCAGGCGCTGGACCCGCTGCTCGGTCTGCTTGCGGGCACTGATGTCGATCAGCAGGCCATCCCAGTGAGTCTGGCCGTCGCTCAGCCGCCGAGGTACCGCCCTGACCTCCAGCCAGCACACGCCGCCCGGCACGCTCAGGCGATACTCCTGCCACCAGGGCTCCAGGCTGACGGCCGACTGGGCGATCGAGGCGGTGAGCCGGTCGCGATCCTCGGGATGGACCCGCTCGAGCAGCCGCTCGGCATCGGCCACCACGCTCTCCGGACTCAGCCCGCAGAGCCGCTGCAGGCCCTCGCTGAGATAGAGAAAGCTGATCCGCCCCCCGGTATCTTGGCGGGCCTGGAAGATCACCGCGGGCAATCGGGACATCGCGCCCTGCAACCGCTCGAGCAGCATCTGATCGTGCAGGTAGCGCTGGCGCATCTGGGTCACATCACGCTGAACGAGCAGCAGGCGGTGGCGGCCGTCGGCCTCCTCGAGCAGCGGCAAGACGAGGGTATCCTGAAAGCGTCGCTCGCCGTCGGCGCGACGGCAGGCCAGTACGCCCTGCCACGGCTGGCCACGCGAGGCGGCGAAGCTCAACGCATGATGCAGGTCACCGTGCAGCGGCTTGACGTCCAGCACGGTGACCCGCCTGCCGAGCAATTGCGCGGGAGAGTAGCCCGTGTGGTGCTCGATATCGGGGTTGAGCTGCTCCACCACCCCCGCTTCGTCGACCACTATCACCGCCCCGGGGAAGCCGGCGAGCAGCCGGTCGGCGAGACGTTCCTCGTCACTACGGCGCCGGTCGCGGGCGTGGGCCTCGAGCCGCTGGATCACCACCAGGGTAATGGCCAGTGCCAGCCCCACGAGGCCCAACGCCGGCCAGAGGCCGAACAGGACGCCGGCGCCTCCGACCATCAATGTCAGGGCGAACAATGCCGTGGCACCGAACGCCCACAGGCGCCGCACCCGCTGATCCCACCGCTTTTCCCTACGCCCTGCCCTGGCTCTTTCCATGCGCCGTATGTACCCCGGGGCCTTCCTGCATACGATAATGACCGGCCTCTGGCGGGCCGTCCCGGACTACACTACCCCAACTTCACCGGCGAGGCATCCCGGCCAGGCTCCCGGCGACCCAGAGTCCCGGCTCGGGAGCCAGGGGGCAGCCTCCTTGTCGCCGCGGCCGATCAGTGATCGAGTCGCTCGCCGAGCCACTGGCCAATGTCGCCGACCTGCTGCGGACAGACCGCATGAGCCATGGGATAGCGGCGGTAATGGGCCGGATACCCCAGCGACAGCACGCGCTCATAGCCAGCCTTGCCCAGGGCCTCGGGCACCACCGGGTCGAAGCTGCCGTGATGCACCTCGATGGGCAGGCCACGATTGGCCTCGGCGAGGGTGATGCTGTCGGCGGTGGCGAAGTAGGTGGACATGGCCAGCAGTCCCCCCAGCGGTGCCTCGAAGGAGAGCGCCGCCTGGTAGGCTACGGCGCCGCCCTGGGAGAAGCCGGCAAGGATGATGCGCCGACTGTCGATGCCCGCCTCGATCTGCGCCCGGATCAGCCCCTGGATGCGCTCGGCCGAGGCCAGCAGCTGACGCTCGTCGACGCGACGGTCGAGGTTCATCTCGAGGATGTCGTACCAGGCCGGCATCACCATGCCACCATTGATGGTCACCGGCAGCCGCGGCGCATGGGGCAGGATGAAGCGCACGGCATCGTCGGTGGGCAGCGGGAGTGCCGGCACCAGCGGCTCGAAGTCACTGCCGTCGGCACCCAGGCCGTGCAGGATGAAGACACAGGCGTCGGCGGGCGTGCCGCTGCGCGGCTCGATGATCAGTTCACCAGGGTTGCTCATGGCATCGGTTCCGGGGCCAGTGATAAGGGATCGGTGGAAACCCGACACCCTACCGCAATCGCCGGGCGACGGCGAGGCCACATGGCGCCGGACAAGAATGGCCAGGCCATCGGTATCAGCAGGCCATCCCGAGGCACCACCTTCGGGACCAGCGCCATGCCTGGCGCGCACGAAAAAGGCCCGCCGAGGCGGGCCCTTTCAGACTCTCGAGAGAGTCACATCGAGATCACGTGGCGCTTAGCCGATGACCTGGATGTTGGAAGCCTGGAGGCCTTTCTTGCCCTGGGTGACGTCGAAGGAGACCTTCTGACCGTCTTGCAGGGACTTGAAGCCTTCGGCCTTGATCTCGGAGAAGTGAGCGAACAGGTCGTCACCGTTGTCGTCCGGAGAGATGAAGCCGAAGCCTTTGGTGTCGTTGAACCACTTGACAGTACCGGTAGCCATTATCGAATTCCTCGAATAGCGTTTGATTTTGCCGGGAAATACCCGAGTTGCAGTGGGTAGAACAAGAAACTTTCACCGGGAAATCGACGCCATGAGCATTTCGATGACCGCCTGCGATGTTCCACTTGCTAACCAACTGCACGCAGCATGCCCCCTTGGCGGGCGCACGTCAAACACTATTTGCACAGAATGACAGGATTGTTGCTACCCACGGACGGGGCGCCTGGACATGCCGGAAGGGAAATCGTAAGGTAGCTAACAATCAAGACCGCCTTGTATACAAATATCTTCCCCTAGTCCCCCTGGCCACGCCCGATCAAGCTGGCCGGATCACTGATACGTTCGACTGCTCATGCTCATGACGCCATCGACAGCAAGGGAGTCCTTGTCGGCAACACTTGCCCTCGAGGGCACTGCCTCCCGCCCGTTTCCCCGGCCCAGCATAGCGGCCGCCCTGCGCGACAAGGGCGATCCCTGAGGCCACTCCCCGGCCGCCCTGCGGCCGGACTGCCAGCCCGTCACCCCGGCTGAGTGCCTGACAGCATCGGCCCGGGGTCGGTGTGCGTTCCGCACCCCCTGCCGGGCGGCGCTCCCCTGCCGGCCATCGTCCGCGATGGTCAGACACCACTCTGTGCCGACCGCAACACCGTCGGCGCACTGAATCACTGCGAGGACATCCGTGAACGACCCCGACTTCTATCAATTCTCCACCCTGACGGTACTGCTGCTGCTCGCCGCCTTCTACGGCGGGACCTACCTACTGACCCTGACGATCCGCAAGCCTCAGGAAGATACCGACGCCTACATGGTCTCCAACCATCGCATCGGCTTCGGCATGGGGGCGGCCAGCATGACCGCCACCTGGATCTGGGCGGCCTCCTTCTACGCTGCCGCCACCTCCGGCTACACCTATGGCGTCTCCGGCCCGTTGCACTACGGCCTGTGGGGCGCCCTGATGATCCTGTTCATCTATCCCTTCGGCCGGCGGTTCCGCAAGCTGGCGCCCAATGCGCACACCCTGGGCGAGCTGATCCATGCGCGCCATGGCGCCTCGAGCCAGCTGATCCTGGCTCTCTCCAACGTACTGGGCAGCGTGATCAGCCTGATGGTCAACTTCACGGCCGCCGGCGCCCTGGTGGCCGTGCTCTCGCCGCTCTCCTTCCAGGCCGGGGTGATCATCGCCGGGGTCGGGGTGCTCGGTTACACCCTGTGGTCGGGCTTTCGAGCCTCGGTGCTCACCGACTTCGCCCAATTGGTGGCGCTGATGGCCATCGCCATCGTGATCATCCCGGCGGTGCTGTTCGCCATGGGCGGGCCCGGCGCCATGGTGGCCGGTCTCGACAACCTCACGGCTGAACAATCCGACCTCTTCTCGATGACCGCCATCCTGGAACAGGGTGCTCCCTTCTTCGTGGCCGTACTGGCCTATGCCATCGGCAACCAGACCATCTCCCAGCGCCTGTTCGCGGTGAACGAGAATCACATCAAGCCCACCTTCATCACCGCCACCGTGGGCTACGGCGCCATCGTCATCGGCCTGGGCATGATCGGCCTGATGGCGCTGACCCTCGGCATGGAGCCGATGAACGGTGACATGAACAACCTGATCCCGCAGATGGTCTCGAGTTATCTGCCTCCGGTGTTCATCGGGCTCTTCTTCATCCTGGTGATCGGCTCGCTCTCCTCCACCGCCGACTCGGACCTCTCGGCGCTCTCCGCGATCATCATGGCCGACGTCTACGGCAAGAACCTCGCCCGCGGCAAGGCAGACCCCAAACGCATGCTGCTGATCGGCCGGCTGACCATGGTGGTCGCCACCATGGTGGGGATCGTCTTTGCCAGCTTCTCCCTGGACATCCTGGTGATGCTGGTCTTCGTCGGCGCGCTATGGGGCGCCATCGTCTTCCCGGTGATCGCCAGCTGCTTCTGGGATCGCGTGACCAATGCCGCCTTCACCACCTCGGTGCTGGTCGCCATGGGGCTGTTCTGTGTCGCCCGCTTCGAGCTGGTACCGCTGGCCGGCGCAGCCGGGCTGTTCTTCGAGGTGCTCGCCAGCATCGGGGGCGGGATCATCATCGCCCTGATGGTATTCGGCTTCTGCGGCAGGCGCCTGGGCGCCATCGCCGGCGTGCTGGCCGGCCTGGCCATGCTGGTCTTCGCCACCGGCTTCCTGCGCGACTACACCGTACTGCTGGCCTCCCTGACCGCCTACGGCGCCAGCACCCTGGTCTGCACCCTGATGAGCCTCGCCAGCCCGCAGCGCTTCGACTTCGACACCATCCGCCAGCGGGTCGGTGACTACGATGATCCCCAGGCCAAGGACGAACGCTCGGCCCGAGGTGGCGCCGCCCCCGCCTTCGCCGAGCAGTACTGATCCCACACATGACCGGGCCGGCCGCCTCTGCCGGCCCCGACAACGACACAGGAGCCTGCTTTCATGCAGACACTGATCTACGGTAGTTACATCCTCATCTGGCCCACCCTGACCCTCGGGGTGCTGGCCCTGATCTGCCGGGCCGTGTGGCGCGACAGGCGCGCCGCCGACGCGGATGAGCGCGACCTGGTCTAGGCCTGGAACTCATCTCCCTAACCCGACAACGGCAGGCCAAGGCCTGCCGCTGTCGGATCTGGGCAGGAGAAGGGACCGCTACTCCCCGCCCAGGATCCAGGCCGCCGCCTTCTCGGCGATCATCAGGGTCGGCGAGTTGGTGTTGCCGCTGGTGATGGTCGGCATGATGCCGGCATCCACCACACGCAACCCGGCCACGCCGCGCACCTTGAGGTGCGGATCCACCACCGCCATGGAGTCGTTGTCGCGCCCCATCTTCGTGGTGCCCACCGGGTGGAAGATGGTGGTGCCGATGTCGCCGGCAAGCCGGGCCAGCTCCTCGTCGCTCTGGTACTGGGTGCCGGGCTTGACCTCCTCCGGCGAATATTTCGCGAAGGCAGGCTGCTCGGCGATGCGACGCGTGACCCGCAGGGAGTCGGCAGCCACCCGACGATCCTCTTCGGTGCTCAAGTAGTTGGGCGAAATGGCCGGAGCCTGGCTCGGGTCGCGGCTCTTGATGCGCACCGTGCCGCGACTGGTGGGGTTGAGGTTGCATACGCTGGCGGTGATCGCCGGGAAGTCGTGCAATGGCTGGCCGAAGGCCTCGAGACTCAGCGGCTGAACGTGGTACTCGATGTTGGGATGCTGGTACTCGTCGCTGCTGCGGGTGAAGGCACAGAGCTGGGAGGGCGCCATGCTCATGGGGCCGGAGCGCGAGATCAGGTATTCCAGGCCGATGCGGGCCTTGCCGAACCAGGAGCTGGTCAGGGTATTGAGGGTAGAGGCCCCCTCCACCCGGTAGACCGAGCGGATCTGCAGGTGGTCCTGCAGGTTCTCGCCGACCCCGGGCAGCTCCACCACCACCGGGATCTCGTGCTCGGCCAGCAGGTCGGCCGGGCCGATGCCGGAGAGCTGCAGCAGCTGCGGCGAGCCGATCGACCCGGCGGCGAGGATCACCTCGCGCCCGGCGCGGGCGCTGATCTCGCCCTGGCCGGAACACTCGACCAATACCCCTGTGCAGCGCGGCTCAGCGCCCGACCCCGGTTCGAACAGCAGCTTCTGTACCTGGGTGGAGTGCCACAGGGTGAGGTTCTCGCGCTTCTCGGCGCCGCGCAGGAAGGCCTTGGCCGTGTTCCAGCGCCAGCCCGCGCGCTGGTTGACCTCGAAGTAGTCGACGCCCTCGTTGTCGCCGCGGTTGAAGTCGCGGGTACGCGGAATGCCTGCCTCGACGGCGGCGGTGGCGAAGTCGTCGAGCACCTGCCACTTGAGGCGCTGCTTCTCCACCCGCCACTCGCCGCCGTGGCCGTGGAAGTCACGGTGGGCGGCATCGGCATCGCCGCCCGCATCCAGGCGATGATGATCCTCGTGCTTCATGAAGTCGGGCAGGCAATTCTCCCAGCGCCAGGCCGACTCGCCGGTGAGCTCGGCCCAGTGATCGTAGTCGCGTGCCTGGCCGCGGATATAGAGCATGCCGTTGATGCTCGAGCAGCCACCCAGCGTCTTGCCGCGCGGGTAGATCAGCGAGCGGCCGTTGAGCCCGGGGTCGGGCTCGGTACGGAAACGCCAGTCGGTGCGCGGATTGTCGATGCAGTAGAGGTAGCCCACCGGGATATGGATCCAGTGGTAGTTGTCGCGGCCACCCGCTTCGATCAGCAGCACCCGGTTGGCCGGATCGGCGCTCAGGCGGTTGGCCAGCAGGCAGCCGGCGGTACCGGCGCCCACCACGATATAGTCGAATTCCTGGTCGGCCATGGCGTGTTCTCGCTGAGGCAAATGGTGACTCGTCCTGCTTCTTCACAAACTGGCATGAGTCTTGGTTGAGGCTGAGCACTGATTGTGGGAGCTGGGCTTTGCCGGCGAATGAAGGCCGAAGGACTCCTGGCGGAAGATGCCAACCTCACCAACACCGCCAGGGCGCCTTCGGCGCCATTCGCTCGGGGGGAACCCGAGCTTGTATGTTGGAAGTGACCAGACAAGGGCAGTTTCACGTTAGCCTGCGAAAAATCTTATTTGTGCGTCGGCATGGCGAACTCGGCGCCCGCATTGATCGAATCCGACCAGCGCTGCATGATCGACTTCTGCTTGGTATAGAAGCGCACGCCCTCCTCGCCGTAGGCGTGGGTGTCGCCGAACAGCGAGCGCTTCCAGCCACCGAAGCCGTGCCAGGCCATCGGTACCGGGATCGGGACATTGATGCCCACCATGCCGACCTGGATGCGACGCCCGAACTCGCGGGCCACGCTGCCGCTCTCGGTGAAGCAGCTCACGCCGTTGCCGAACTCGTGGTCGTTGATCAGCTGGATGGCGGTGGCGATATCCGGCACCCGCACGCAGGCCAGCACCGGGCCGAAGATCTCCTCCCGGTAGATGGTCATCTCCGGGGTGACGTGGTCGAACAGCGTGCCGCCCATCCAGAAGCCCTCGGCGCAGCCTTCGCCGGTGGTGCTGGCGTCGAAGTCGCGGCCGTCGACGACCAGCTCGGCCCCCTCGCTAACGCCCTTGTCGATGTAGCCGGTGATGCGCTGATGGGCCTGTGCCGTGACGATCGGCCCCATCTCGGCGTCGAGCTCCAGGCCGTTCTTGACCTTGAGCGCGCGGGCGCGCTCGGCCAGCCGCGGCACGAACTTGTCGGCCACGTCACCCACCAGCACCGCCACGCTGATCGCCATGCAGCGCTCGCCGGCGGAGCCGTAGGCGGCGCCGATCAGGGCATCGACGGCCTTGTCCAGGTCGGCGTCGGGCATCACCACCATGTGGTTCTTGGCGCCACCCAGGGCCTGGACGCGCTTGCCGTGATGGGCGCCGCGCTCGTAGATCAGGTTGGCGATGGGGGTGGAGCCGACGAAGGAGAGCGCCTTGACGCCGGGGTGCTCGATCAGTGCCTCGACGGAATCCTTGTCGCCCTGCACTACGTTGAACACGCCATCCGGCAGCCCCGCCTGCTCGAGCAGGTCGGCGATCAGCAGCGAGGCGCTGGGGTCGAGCGGGCTGGGCTTGAGGATGAAGCTGTTACCCGTAGCGATGGCAATGGGAAACATCCACATCGGCACCATGGCCGGGAAGTTGAAGGGGGTGATGCCGGCCACCACGCCCAGCGGCTGGCGCATGGTCCAGTTGTCGATGCCGGTGCTCACCTGCTCGGTGTAGTCGCCCTTGAGCAGTTGCGGAATGCCACAGGCGAACTCGACGATGTCGATGCCGCGCGCCACCTCGCCCTGGGCGTCGGTGAACACCTTGCCGTGCTCGCGGGTGATCGCCTCGGCCAGCTCGTCCTTGTGGGCATTGAGCAATTCGAGGAACTTGAACAGCACCCGGGCGCGGCGGATCGGCGGGGTATCGGCCCAGGCCGGAAAGGCCGCATTGGCGGCGGCCACCGCGCTGGCGACGTCGGCCCGCGAGGCCAGCGCCACTCGACCCGAGACCTGGCCGGTGGCGGGATTGTAGACCTCCTGGGAACGGCTCGATTCGCCTCCCGTCATTTGCCCATTGATATAATGCTCGATCGCGTTGGTGGTCATGGCGTTCTCGTCGTGTCGTTGGCTGCCTGCGGTGTCAAGGCGCACCGTTCGTCGCTCAGGGAGCGGGCAGGCGCATGGCTGTGTCTGTCCAGACTACCGCGGCGAACGCCAGGATCAATTGAGAAATCCAAAAGCGGGATATAAGTTGAGCATATATCACCCACCACGATGACCCCTCACCATGCAGGACCTTCAGACCCTACGCGCCTTCGTCACCGTGGCCCGGGAAGGCAGCGTCTCCCGCGCCGCCGAGCGACTGCACCTGACCCAGCCTGCTGTCAGCCTCAAGCTCAAGCATCTGCAGGAGGGTCTGGGGCTGACGCTGTTTCGCCGCCGCCCCCAGGGGCTGGAGCTCACCGGGGATGGTCGTGCGTTGCTGTCCGCCGCCGAGAAGGTGCTGGCGGCCATGACCGCCTTCGAGCAGAGTGCCCGGGCCCTGCACAGCACGCTACGTGGCCGGCTGAAGATCGGCACCATCGTCGACCCCGAATTCATCCGGCTGGGGGCCTTCCTGCTCCGCCTGGTGGAACGCGCCCCGCAACTCGAGACCGAACTGCATCACGGCATGAGCGGCAGCGTGCTGGAGTGGGTGCAACGTGGTGAGCTCGATGTCGGCTTCTTCCTGGCGCCGCCCGACGAGGGGCCAGGGCCGGACGCCCCCGGGATCGCCTACCGGGAACTGACCCACTTCCACTACCACGTGGTCGCACCGCCGGGCTGGGGTAACCGTCTGGCCGGGGCCGACTGGGTCACGCTCGCCGCGCTGCCCTGGATCGTCACGCCGTCGCCGTCGGCGCATCATCGCCTGCTGCACGGCGTACTCGACCCGTTGGGCGTGACGCCCAACGGCGTGGCCCAGGTGGATCAGGAGGCGTGCATGCTCGATCTGGTGCGTGCCGGGGTCGGGCTCAGCCTGGCCCGAGACGCCCTGGCCATGGCCGAACGCCAGGAGCGCGGCCTGGTGGTGGCCGAGGGCGTGCGCCTGCCCTGCGCGCTGTGCTTCGTGTGGCAGCGCGAACGCGGCGAGGAGCCCCCCATCGCCGTGGCGCTGGAGGTGCTGGAGAACGCCTGGACGCCGCACTGAAGCGCCTACACGCCCTTGACGCTCCTGGCCACCTCGTGCCGCCGCTTCACCTCGTAGGCCACCGCCAGCAGCACGGTGACGAGGATCAGGATCAGCCCCAGGGCGTTGACCGCCGGGGTCAGGCCGGTACGCACCTTGGAGGCGATGTAGACGGTCAGGGTGGTGTCGTAGCCGACCACGAACAGCGTGGTGTTGTAGTTCTCGAACGACTGCAGGAAAGCGATCACCGCCGCCGAATAGATCGCCGGCTTGAGGTAGGGCAGCAGGATGCGGCGGAACATCTGCCACTGGCTGGCACCGAGGTCCAGTGCGGCGCGCTCCATGGTGCGGTCGAAGCGCTGCAGCCGGGCGGTGACCATCAGCATCACATAGGCGGCGATGAAGGTAGCCTGGCCCAGCACGGTGAGAAAGATTCCGCCGGCGACCCCAAACTGGCGCCAGAAGATCAGCGTCGAGATGCCGATGATCACCCCCGGGGTGAGCAGTGGCGAGAGGATCAGGGCATAGAGGAAGGGCTTGGCGCGGCTCGACACCGTGTTGAGGAACAGCGCCGTGGCGATGCCGATGGGCACCGCCACGCAGAGCACGCCGGTGGCGATGATCAGGCTGTTGGCGAGCGCCTGCCACATGCCGCCGTCGGCGGCGAGCTCGCCGAACCAGCGCAGGGTGGTGCCGTCCCAGGGGGTCACGGTGGGAAAGCGGCTGTCGTTGAAGGTGGCCGCCCCCATCACCAGCAGCGGCAGGAAGAGATAGGCGAAGAACACCACCACATAGAAGCGCAGGCCGAAGGCCATCAAGCGCTGAGAACTCATTTGGCCCGGTTCCTCATTTGGCAATGTCTCCCAGCCCCACCTTGAAGACCCGCATCACCAGCGACATGAAACCGATGCACAGCACCAGCAGCAGGAAGGCGTAGGCCGCCCCCTGGTTCCAGTTGCCGCCCTCGAAGAACCAGTTGTAGATGATCTGGGTGAACCAGCGGCTGCCCGGCGAGCCGAGCAGCGCCGGCACCGCGTAACTGCCCGCCGCCAGCATGAAGGTCATGATGCAGCCGGTGGCGATGCCCGGCTTGGCATGGGGGATGACGATGCGCCGATGGGTGCGCACGGTGCCCGCACCGAGGTCCCGGGCGGCCCGTACCTGGTTGTCGTCGAGGCTCTCGATGGCGTTGTAGACCGGGAAGACCATGAACAGGATGTAGGCATAGACCATGCCCACCATCACCCCGCCGTTGCCGCTGAGGAAGCGGATCGGCCGGTCGATCAGCCCCAGCATCATCAGCACCTCGTTGAGCGGCCCGCGAAACGCCAGGATGATGAACCAGGAGTAGGTGCGCAGGATCTCGTTGATCCAGAAGGGGATGATCAGCAGCAGAATGCACAGCGCGGCCTGGCGTGGGGTGGCGATCTTGGCCAGGTACCAGGCCAGCGGGTAGCTCACCGCCAGCGTCAGCAGGGTGACCAGCACGCTCGACCACAGGGTCTTGAAGAAGATCGCCCGATGGATGTCGTTGTTGAACAGGGTAACGTAGTTGGCCAGCGTCCAGCCATCCTCCGGTCCGCCGATCTGGGCCGGCAACAGGTTGGGTCGCAGCGAGTAATCGATCATCTGCAGCTGCGGCAGGGTGACCATCACGATCAGCCAGATACCGAGCAGGGCGAGAATCGCCGCCGCCAGCGGCCCGCCGAAACGCGCCCTAAGCTGACGGAACATGGGCCCCTCCCGTCGGCGCTGCGCGCCGGTCGGTCTCCCTCACCTCGCCGGTGGCCTCGTCGACCAGCGGGCTGCCGTCATCGGGCAGCACCACCGCATCGGCCGGGTCATAGCCGAAGGTCAGCCGCCGGCCGACGACGAGCGAATCGGCCGACCGCCGCGAGACCTCATGGCCGAGCTGTACCCGCAGCTTCTCGCCGGAGGCGAGCAGTCGTGTCTCCAGCATCACCCAGGCGCCCTCGAAGTGCACCGCCTCGATCTCGGCCTCGAGCCTGGCCCCCGATGCGTCGTCGGCCACCGGCCGCAGGTGCTCGGGCCGCACGTAGAGCGCGACTCGCTCGCCATTGCCCAGCCGAGCGCCCTCCCCGGCATACCCGCTCAGTTCGCCCAGCGCCCCTCCGTCGAGGCGCACCCGCTGACGCTGTCCCTCGACATCGATCACCCTGGCCTCGAGGCGATTGTTCTCGCCGACGAAGGCCGCGACGAAGGCGGTCGCCGGCGAGCGATAGAGGGTCATGGGATCGGCCACCTGCTGGATGCGCCCCGCCGACATCACCGCCACCCGGTCGGACATGGTCAGCGCCTCGCCCTGGTCGTGGGTGATATAGATGAAGGTGATGCCGGTCTTGCGCTGGATCGCCTTGAGCTCGGCACGCATGTGCTGGCGCAGCTTGAGGTCCAGCGCCGAGAGCGGTTCGTCGAGCAGCAGCACCCGCGGCTCCACCGCCAGCGCCCGGGCGATGGCCACCCGCTGCTTCTGGCCGCCGGAGAGCTCGGTGACCCGCTTCGGCCCACTGCCCTCCAGCGCCACCAGCGAGAGCAGCCGCTCGGACACCTCGCGACGCGGCTGCCTGGCGACCCCGCGCACCTCCAGGCCGAACTCGATGTTCTCGAACACCGTCATCAACGGGAAGAGCGCCAGGTTCTGGAAGATCATCGCCGTGGGCCGGCGATTCACCGGCACCCCGGCCACCGGCTCGCCGCCGATGAACACCTGCCCCTCGCTGGGCACCAGAAAGCCGCTGACGATATTGAGCAGCGTGGTCTTTCCGCAGCCCGACGGGCCAAGGAAGCTGAAGAACTCCCCCGACCCGATCTCGAGCGACGTCCTCTCGATGGCGGTGAAGTCGCCGAAGCGCATCACCACCTCCTCCAGCCGGACGCTTCCGTCCATGGTCACCTCGCTGTCGATTCCCGCATCAGGCGGAGAGATAGCGGTCCTGGTACTCGTTGCGCAGCGCCACGTACCAGGGCTCCTGGATCGGCCACCACCAGAGGTTGGCCAGATCCTCCTCGGTGTAGGAGTCGGTAAAGAACTGACGCGTCGCCTCGGGCAAGCGCTCGGTGGCCCCCTTGGCGGTCGAGTTGTAGCCGGTCGCCTCGACGAACATGGCCCCCGCCTCGGGGGTGTAGTACCAGTTGATCAGCTCGTAGACGGCGTCGGGGTTCTGCGCATTCTTGGGAATCACGAAGCCCTCCATCCACGCCAGGGCCCCCTCCTTCGGTGCCCCGTAGCCGATGTCCTCGCCCTCCTGCTGCAGGCGGAAGGCGGTGGAGTCCCAGGTCTGGCCGATGATCGCCCCATTGGTGCGGAAGGCCGCCTGGGCCTCGTTCTCGGTGTCCCAGAACTGCACCAGCATCGACTTGTGCTTGACCGCCTCCTCGAGGATGACATCGAAGTTGGCGCGCATCGCCTCCTCGCTCTTGTAGGAGTCGAGCAGCGGGAACGGCAGCCTACCTTCACGCTCCAGCCACAGGCCGATGCCCACCAGCGCCGAGTGGCCGCGTACCGTCACACCTTGGCCGTGCTCGGGATTCCACAGGTCGGCATAGCTGAGGTCAGCACGGTCGACCTTGGCATGGCGACGGTGCCAGGTGATCGCCTCGGTCCCCCAGTCGCTGGGGGCGAAGTAGCGCCGCCCCTCCACCACTCCGCCGACCTCGGAGCCCTCGATAGCGCTGTCCAGGGCACCGCTCCAGTTGATCCGCGACTCGTCGAGCGGCTGCACGAGTTCATAGTCGAGATAGCCCGGCACCCGGTCCACGGTGGGCATGATGACGTCGAAGCCGCTGCCGTCGGCGGCGCGCAGCGAGTTCATCAGCTCGTCGTTGGTGCCATAGGGGGTGAAGGTGGCGCGAATGCCGGTCTTCTCGGTGAAGTCGGCCAGCATGGCGTCGGTGAAGTACCCCGCCCAGGCATAGATGCGCAGGGTCTGCTCCTGGGCCAGGACCTTGTTGATATAGAAGGATGGCACGGTGGCGGCAGCGCCGGCGGCCAGGGTGCCCTGCAGAAAACGGCGACGTGTGAACGACATGACGAGCTCTCCATGATGGGTCAGGCACAGGGGCATCGGATCGGATGCACAGGCTGATGCCACCCGACCCTTATCTCGCGATTTCATGACGGCGGGATGAACATTGAATGGCCGTTCAATGCCGTTGAAATCTAGAGTAGCACCCCGTGGCGAAAGCCCCAGTCGCCGTTTCAACGTTGCTCAGCTTGCCGAGATGGCCACCTTCAGCACGCCGTCGCGCTGGTGCGAGAAGAGCTCGTAGGCGTCGACGATTCGCTCGAGCGGGTAACGATGGGTGACCAAGGGCCCCAGGTCGAGGCGGCCCGTCTCGATCACCTGCATCAGCCGGCGCATGCGCTCCTTGCCACCCGGGCAGAGCGAGGTGACGATCCTGTGGTCGCCCAGCCCGGCACAGAAGGCATCCAGCGGGATGGTCAGGTCGCCGGAATAGACGCCGAGGCTCGACAGGGTGCCGCCGGGCTTGAGCACCCGCAGCGCCGCCTCGAAGGTGGACTGGAGCCCCAGCGCCTCGATGGAGGCATCCACGCCGCGGCCACCGGTGAGCCTGAGGATCTCCGACACCACGTCGACCTTGCGGAAGTCGAGAGTGATATCGGCGCCCAGCTGCCTGGCCATCGCGAGGCGCTCGTCGACGCCGTCGACGGCGATGATCCGCCCCGCGCCGCGCAGCCGCGCCCCGGCGGTGGCGCACAGTCCGATCGGTCCCTGGGCGAACACCGCCACCGTGTCACCGATCCGGATGCCGGCGGACTCGGCCCCGGCGAAGCCGGTGGACATGATGTCGGGACACATCAAGACCTGCTCGTCGGTGAGGCCATCCGGCACCGGCGAGAGGTTGGCCTGGGCGTCGGGCACCCGCAGGTATTCCGCCTGGGCACCGTCGATGGTGTTGCCTAAGCGCCAGCCGCCCATGGGCTTGTAGCCGTGGGCATGGTGGCCGCCATCCTGGGCGCTGCAGCCGTCCTGGCAGGCGTAGGAGGTGAAGCTCGGGCAGATCGCCCCGGCGATCACCCGCTGCCCCTCGGCATAGCCCCGCACATTGCCCCCTAGTTTCTCGATCACCCCCACCGGCTCATGGCCGATGGTGAGCCCCCTCTCCACCGGGTACTCGCCCTTGAGGATATGCACATCGGTGCCGCAGATAGTGGTGGTGGTCACCCGGATCAGGGCCTCGTCGGGGCCGATCTCGGGGATCGGCTTGTCATCGATCTCGATGCGCCCCGGTTCGACGAAGATCGCGGCTTTCATCATGGCAGGCATGGTCGTGGCTCCCCTGTGGTCGGCTGGTCGTTGGCGAAGGTGAATCCGATGGCCACCACTACACTATCCATCAAGGACGGCAGACGGCACCTTGACGCAGGTCAAGATAGCCCGGACAACCGGCATGCGGTGACCGATCGTACGACGCTCCCCCTCGAGGTAGGCGGCTTGCCGCCACCGCGCAGCCGGGGGTCGATTTCATCACCGCCCGAACGACAGGAAGGTGCCAGACTGACGACAGACCCCAGACGAAACAACCCGAGGAGGTGACCCATGACGACCCATATCGGCCTGTCCGCCGAGGCCGCGGTGCTGGAACAGCTGGAGAGCTGGGTGGCCGCGGTACACGCCCAGGACATCGACGCCATCGTCGCCCACTATGCGCCGGATATCGTCGCCTTCGACGCGGTGACGAAGCTGCAGTTCAAGGGCGTGGCGGCCTACCGTGATCACTGGTTGGCGTGCATGGAGATGTGCCCGGGGCCGATGGTCTTCGAGCTCCACGAGGTCGCGATCCACGCCGATGGCGAGGTCGCCTTCTGCCACGCCCTGCACCGCTGCGGCAACACCAACGACAAGGGCGAGACCGAGGTGGGCTGGCTGCGCATGACCAGCGGCTACCGGCGCATCGAGGGCCAGTGGAAGGTGGTGCACGAGCACTTCTCCGTGCCCTTCGCGATGGAGAGCGGCAAGGCGCTGCTCGACCTGGAGCCTTGAGGCTCGTGCCGGGCGCGGGTGAGTGCGGCCAGGAGACAGGCCCCGGCCCGTCACGCTTCGATGCCCGGCCTTACATCACCGGCACGCCGGTGATCCACACGTGCAGGTGGAAGGCGAAGAGATAGTAAACCACCAGGCCGATCACCACCGTGATGACAGTACCCCTCATGGTCGGTGCCGCAATGGCTGGACGCGGACGACGACGGGCGGCACGGAAGTCGACCACTGCCCACAGCAGGAAGGCGCCGAAGAAGACGATATCGCCCAGCCGGCCGTTGGCCAGCAGGTGGGCGAAGGCCCACAGCTTCACCGCCAGGATCATCGGGTGGCCGAGCTTCGCCTTGATGTGATTGTCCGGCACATAGGTGGCCACCAGCAGGATGAAGGCCGGGATCATCAGCAGGGCGACGGCGTGGCGCAGCCCGACCGGGGGAAACCACACCCAGGTCGGGTCGAGGCGCATCCGGCCGTAGCCCCAGATCGCCAGCGCCAGGCCGACGATCGCGATCACCGAATAGGCGCCCTTCCAGGGCATCTCCCCCAGGCGCTGGATCTGCGCGGTGCGCCAATCGTCGGCAACGATGCGCACCGAGTGCACTCCCAGGAAGATCAACAGGCCGAGAATCATCACGGTCATGGGCAAGGACTCCATCCATCAGCGATTAGGGGAACGAACCGTAGCCAGCCTAGTCACTTGATCTGATCCCGACCAGCATCGTCCGCCAGGGCGGCGACGTTTCGGCACCGGATGGCCCATGACACACGACACCTCCACGCTTCCCGATGTGCTTGCCGGGCCGGGGTGGTGAGCGCTCGCATGCGCTCAGCCGCGTGCTTCAAGCAGGCATAGCCTCCTGCACCGTCGCGAAAACGCTGCCAACCCAGCTTGCCCATTTCGGCCGTGGCCGCCTACTTGAAATGCGGGCAGTCAATCATACGGGACCCGACACCCAGGTTACGGCCACACTCCGTGTCTCCCAGTAGGTTCAGGAATATGTCTGATGAAAACCGTCACCGCACACAGTAAACATATTCATCAGACACTTTCAGACCTATACAACCTCAGAACCATTCCTTGATAAAGCACCATCGATATCTCGACGAATTCTCAACGATGGATAGTCGATAGCAAATCAAGAACATGACAAGCTGAAACAAGAAGACTCTTCACCCATCCAGATAAAAAATGCCAGATTCCCAGCAACCCCTCCATTTACGGACCACATAGGGACATTGTTAAGCCAACAGGAAGAATTTATTGTTCGCCGAAACCACTTTTCAATGGAACCACAATGATAGAAATCGTAGTGGCCTGTCTGATAATTTTCTTTGCATCCACATTGCAAGCAGCAACGGGGTTTGGATTTTCCGTATTAGCCACACCACTCCTGTTCCTTATTTTCGCACCTCAACAGGCCATACAGATAAATATAATAATATCAATCATAATATCTCTGACACTATACCCTGAGCTGAAAAAATCAATTGACAAAAGCTTGCTGAAAAACCTGCTGAAAGGCGCAGTCGCTGGCATACCCATCGGCGCACTTCTAATTTACGCTCTCAGCGAGGAAATGCTGAAAATATACGCCGGAATTGTCATTCTATCACTAACCATGGCAATACTTTTGAAACTGAAGGTCAGACAAAAGAACTCGAGAGACATTGTTTCCGGCATGTCTTCCGGTGCCCTGACCAGCAGCTTGGGCATGCCAGGACCACCGCTGCTTCTCTACTTTTCCAGCACAAACCTGAACAAACATGTCTTGAGAAGCACAACACTGACATACTTTCTTTTCGTTTATTTTTTAGGACTTATTGTAAATATCTCAACCATTGGCAGCAACTGGAGTACATGGGCAATCGCGACGGCACTGACCCCAGTCGCGTTTGCCGGGATATTCGCCGGGCGCAAGGCATTCACCATGATCAGCCAAAGAACATTCAGGACAGTAAACATCTTTATCTTGGTGGCAACAGGTGCGTCCCTTATTGTCACATCATTGAGATAAATCCGAGGGAGGAAAACTCAGGAGCCAACAACACAAAATCACTCCACACAAGATAACTGCTCAAACCAATGAGGTAGTACAATGAGAGCAATAGCCAATATCTTTACCAAAGTGGCCGAAAGGTACTTGCCTGACGCTTTTATATTTGTCTTCTTCCTGACCTTCATTGTTTTACTGCTTGGACTAACGAAGGGATACCAGCCCAGCCAAGTCTTGGACTTCTGGGGAGAAGGATTCTTCGATATATTGACGTTCACAGCACAGGCAACCTTGATGCTGGTCACGGGATTTGCATTGGCGCACACCCCCATCATCAACAAGATGCTGGTCGCTTTTGCCAAGATCCCTAAAAATGAGGTGCAGGTAATTGCCCTAACCACCTTAGTCATGATGGTTTGCAGCTGGTTTTCATGGGGGTTTGGCCTGATTGCAGGAGCCATCGTGGCACGAGAGATGGGTGTTGTACATCGAGGAAAGATTCACTACCCGCTAGTAGTGGCTGCCTCTTACGCTGGCTTTATCGTGTGGCATGCGGGGTATGGAGGTGCAATACCCACCCTGATTGCGACCGAAGGACATTTCCTCGAATCTACGATGGGTGTCATTCCCGTTTCACAAACGATATTTTCATTTAACACTCTGATCATACTGTTTGCCTTGGCTATCATCATTCCATTGACAATGGTCATGATGCGGCCACGTGCGAATGAAGAGAGAAGAAGCATTCCCGAAAGTGAAATCGATTTCGAAACACATCCCCCGTCTCCTTACATTGACAAAAAAAACCTGACGCCGGCCGAAAGAATTGAAGCCTCCAGGTACGTACCGCTCCTCTTGGGTATTGTTGGCATCATCTGGCTGGCTCAATATTTCATTACCGGCGGAGCGGTCAATCTCAATATCGTCATCATGACCTTCTTTGCACTTGGCCTGCTCTTCACTCACAGCACTAAAGAATACATCACCTATTTTACCGGTGGAGCAAAATCAGCTTATGGGATAATCATGCAGTTCCCCTTCTATGCCGGCATCATGGGTGTCATGATACACACCGGCCTGGCCGCCGACATTGCCTCAATGTTCGTTGCCATCGCAAATGAAAACACGCTACCGTTCTGGGGCTTCATCAGTGCGGGCATTGTGAACATGTTTGTACCATCCGGTGGTGGCCAATGGGCTGTTCAAGGTCCCATTATGGTAGAGGCAGCTTCTCATCTGAATGCCGATCTATCCCGCGTGGCGATGGGAGTCGCATGGGGGGATGCCTGGACCAACATGCTGCAGCCTTTCTGGACCCTACCCTTACTTGCCATTGCTGGCCTTGGTATTAGAGACATCATGGGCTATACCGCGGTCGTGCTAATCGTTAGTGGGTTTATTATCGGTGCCGGGCTACTGTTTATCTGATCTAATCCATAAGGGGGTCCGCCTCAGGACTCCCCTCGCGGAGACCGTCTATGGAACACAACATTACTGACCTCAGTGTTCTTGAACTCAGCAATCTGATCCAGAACAAAAACATTTCTTGTACTGAGGTCACTGATAGCTTTTTGCGGCGTATCGACGACCTGAACCCTCAGATCAATGCGTTTTGCGACATCTTTCATGAAAGTGCCGTACGTGATGCCAGGCTCGCCGACGCCGCCATCTCCCGGGGTCACTATAGTAGCCCACTACATGGAATCCCCATCGGCCTGAAGGATCTAACCCCGACCTCAGGGTCCACAACGACGTTTGGCTCTAAACTCTTCAAGACTAACATGCCAGAGCGTGACGCCATATTGGTCGAACGCCTGCGTAAAAAAGGTGCCATTATTGTCGGGAAGACAAACACACCGGAGTTCGGCCACAAGGGTGTAACGGACAATCTGATATTTGGGAAAACAAGAAACCCCTGGAACCTGACCAAGGTGGCAGGAGGGTCCAGCGGTGGATCCGCCGCGGCTGTTGCAGCTCATATGGTACCGATTGCCGAGGGTAGTGATGGGGCTGGGTCGATCAGGATTCCGGCCGCTCTGTGTGGCGTTGTAGGATTTAAACCAAGTTTCGGTAGAATTCCAGATGTCGCCGGCCCCTTTTCGAGCACAACACCCTTCTTTCACAATGGTCCGATCTCTCGAAGTGTGCACGACAGTTCCATTTTCTACCGCACTATGGCAGGAGAGGATCATCGGGATCCCTTTTCAATTCCAATGAACAGCAGCCGGCCCGCCACGCCGCTCCCTCCACTCAATAGATTAAAAATCGCCTACAGCAGAAAGCTGGACTACTTTCAAGTATCAACCGATGTGGCGAATTGTCTTGACGCGACCATTTCCAGACTCTCTAATCTTGGCTGTCAAGTTGAAGAAGTTGATCTTGGCTTGGGACTGGATGTCGAAGAGTGCTTCATGACACTATGGCGCTTCAAACTTTCAAGCACATATGGCGGACTCAAGAAAGACGAACTCCATCTACTTGAACCTACCGTACAGCAGCTAATCAGTGAAGGAAACAAGATCACCCCCATTGAATATGGTCGAGCCATCAAGATCCGAGAAAGGGTTTGGGACATTGTCTCCAGTCTATTTTCCAATTATGACTTTCTCGTATGCCCAACCACCTCAGTACCTGCTTTTGATATCGACAAAGAATCACCCAGGAAAATCAACGGGGTCGAGATAAACTCACTGATTGGCTGGTTCCTTACCTACCCTTTCAACTTGACCGGAAATCCAGCCATCTCCCTGCCTGTAGGCTTTTGCCCCTCTGGCTTACCTGTCGGAATGCAAGTCATAGGAAAGCGGTTGGACGACACCAGATTGTTGCAGTTTTCCGAATCGATCGAATTGGAAAACCAGCGGCAACCTTGAACCTCGCACTGGCTATTCTGGCGGCCCTATGGTTGCCAGAATGGCCAATCACCGCCGATTGTCTGCCGTCTTTTTATTTACATTCTTAATAAATATAATCGTCGCGGCCTACCTTTCCCCATGAGCTGCTCTTCCCCGATCACAGTCGCATAGCCGGCTTTCTCCAATGACGCTATTATCCGCCGCGCACTGCGCGAGCTTATATTGAACCTCTTGGCGACATCATTTGCTGTAACTTTAAGCTCATTTCCCCGGGGAGAAAGCGAGATAATCTTGTGGATACTCCCCACACCCAAGCCTGTCTTCCTGGACAACTCCAGAATATAATCATTATCCGTCCTATATGCAAAAGTATTTTTCTCCCACTGGCCAACGGGGCCAAGCAAATGCCCTTCGGCATCGGCGATATGACAGGAATACTTTCCATGCCTGATGGATGCCTTGAGTGCCACATTCGCTTGGCAGGCCGCCTGACTGACTGAGGCGCCATACCCCACGCCCCAAAACGACCCAACCCCACATTTATTATAAATCCTGTAGCCGACATCAAACTCATCAAGAATATTGGTCGCCCTGTCAACATCCTGCTTTCTACAGATTATTTCGACTCCACTCTGATTCTTCTCCCAGCGCACCTCCCCCTTGACCTTTTCTGAAAACTCCCGGACTAGTTGCTTCATATCCTCTTCAACGGTGTTCCTTCCCTCTCTTTCTCCCCCTGAAGGAAAGTCAACAACCCTCGCCTTCAAAACGGCCATCTCTTCCTTGCTTGCAGCCTTGGCCTGGCACATCAGTATGGCTCGCTGCATACCACTTCTAATCGATGACTTTGCAGGTGCGATTCTTACTACTGGAGCCCCCATACCCTTCAACTTTTCATAAATAAGATAAACACTTGTCATTGAAAAGTCGACTTGCCCTCTTTTCCACAAACCATAATGAAACCTTGCAATATCATCGAGCGTGTCTGTATAACTACACTCCCAGGAAAATATTTGCTCCGACCGAATTTCCAGTTCCTCCAGGCATTCCTTTATATCTGCTTCTGCTGGGTGGTCGATACTGAACCGAAGCCCCTTCGCAATAGAGGCCAAGTCAATGCTATTAAAAAGCGCCTTATAAATTGACACCTCCGTATAGTCAATATAAAGAACTGGCACCTCCAGGTTGAGCCATCTCCTCCTGACATTCTCTTTTATTATATTATATGCCAGCGGCCCTCCAAACAAAATGACATCGAAGTCACCCGAAGCAACAAGCCCGACTACGTCCCCCGGAGCTTGATATATCTTGATCTCCACGACAACATTATCAAAAGAGCTTGCCACTCGCCTTACACTACTGACGATATCTGGCGTGACGAGGCATAATATTTTAACATTATTCATACACGACACCTCGTCGTTTGATCCTGTGTGCTGAACATAGGCTATGCTTCGTTTGGTCAGTGTTATATATAAAACAAATCGGACATGCTCGGCAATCATTCCATCGCCCGCCACAGTGCCAATGAGCCCGATCGCATTACAGAGTGAAAACTGGACGGGGGCAGCCGTTCAACTGGCCACTTCCTGCCAGCACCGACAGGCTGGAGGCTCATGGGTCAAGGTCCGGTACAGCGACATCGGCCTGGTCGATTTCGACGACCAGGGACGGCCGCGCGAGGTCCGCCAGCTCGATGCCCGTAGCTTCGACGTGGGCTTCTCTGCTACGCGAGCCGATGGGCGAGACGCGCCCGCGCCGCCAGGATCACCGCCTGCAGCAGCTCGAGGCTGCGCTGCTCACGCGCCTGGCCACCCAGTTGCTCGACCAGCTCGCCCTCCGCCGGCGCATCGCCGCGGGAGTTCTGCCAGGCCTTCCAGGCCAACATGCCCACCCCGGCGATGGCGCCGTACTTGAGCGCCTTGCCGCCCAGCTTGCGGCCGCGCTTCGAGCCTACCAGCAGCCCCAGGGCGCCACCGCCGAGCAGACTCTTCATGTCGATACCGCCACTCGCCTGCCCTCCCTGCTGGCCGCCGCCGAACTGGCGCGAAAGCCCCTCCAGCATGCCCTTCACGTCCACCCCGCCGGCCGCCTGCTTGCCGCCGGCCTGCTGCATCAGTTGCTCGAGGATCCTGCTGGCGTTCATCCTGCTCTCCTTGGCGTCTTGATCGGGTAAAGGTCGAGGATGCCTCGACAAGCATCACGTTGACCCGCCACAGTCTGGCGAGTTTCGACATTCACCGTCGTCCATCGCATCATGGCGGGTAACGCCAACACCTGCCGATGCTATCCATGACCCTCGACACCACCCTGCTCAACCGGCACATGACCCATTTCGACGGCCACGACGAAGTCTGGCTGTTCGGCTACGGCTCGCTGATCTGGAAGGCGGACTTCCCCTTCCTGGAGCGGCGCCCGGCGCATATCCACGGCTGGGTGCGGCGCTTCTGGCAGGGCTCCCACGACCACCGCGGGACCCCCGAGGCACCGGGACGGGTCGTCACCCTGGTCCGCGAGCCGGGCGCCGTCTGCCACGGCATGGCCTACCGCATCACCCCCGAGGTCCTCGCGCCCTTGGATGTCCGCGAGAAGAACGGCTACCTGCGCGAGGTCATCCGGCTCCATTTCGATGACGGCAAGGGCGAGGGGGAGAGCGCCGAGGGGCTGGTCTATCTCGCCACCGAGGACAACGCCGCCTTCCTCGGCGACGCCCCGCTCGACGCCATCGCCGAGCAGATCGCCATGGCCCACGGCCCGAGCGGACCGAATCGCGACTACCTGCTGAACCTGGCGAGCGCCCTTCACGAACTCGGCGTGGACGACCCCCACGTCTTCGCCCTGGCACGACGGCTACCGCACCCATCGGATGCCCCCGGCCCCTGAACCACCACCACGGAGAGGCCCCAGACAGGCGCAAGGAACGCACATGGACAGCACATCGCAGCAACACCCCTCGCTACACCTTAGCCAGCGCCACACGGGAGACGTGCGCTGATGGCGGGCCTGGAGTGGTACCAGCTCGCCATCATCGGCCTGGTCTTCGTCTGGAGCGGCTTCGTCAGGACCAGCCTGGGCTTCGGCGGGGCGGTCCTGTCCCTGCCGTTCCTGCTGCTGGTGCTGAACGAGCCGCTGGTGTTCCTGCCGATCATCGCCGTGCACCTGATGATCTTCTCGAGCTGGATCGCCTGGCGCGGCCATCGGCAACTGGTACGCGAGAGCGAGAATGGCCGACCAGCCTCCAGCAACATCGACTGGGCCTACCTGCGCAAGGCGATGAAGATCATGATCGTCCCCAAGCTGGTAGGGGTCGTGGGGCTGCTGACGCTGCCCGGCAACATCATGACCAGCATCATCTTCTTGATCGTGCTGGTCTATGCAGTCGGCTATGTGCTGGACAGGCCGTTTCGCAGCAACCACCGCTACGTGGACTACGCCATGCTGGCGATGGGCGGCTATGTCAGCGGCACCTCGTTGATCGGCGCCCCGCTGATCGTTGCGGTATTCGCCTCGCATGTGGCCGCGCATCAGCTGCGCGACACCCTGTTCGTGCTCTGGTTCATCCTGGTGGTGATCAAGATGGTGTCGTTCGTGATCGCCGGCGTCGACCTGCAGCTCATCCACCATCTCTGGCTTCTGCCCTGCGCCCTGGTCGGGCACCTGCTCGGCGAACGCGCACACCGCTACATGCTGGCCGGCAAGACGAGCCTCTACTTCCGGGTGCTGGGCGTGGTGCTGATCCTGGTCAGCGTGATGGGGCTGCTCAACCCGGCGGGGTGAGGCCACCCCATGGAATCCGGGGCTCGCCAAACCGGCTCCCTGCTGCTAAGGGTGAATCAGGCATCCCCAACAGAGGGTGAACCCAGTGCCTCAGCATGAAAGGACCATCATGGCCTTCGACGACCAGGGCCGCGAATACATCATCGACGTCTTCGTCAGCGTTCGCGACATCAGCGACCTGCAACACACCGGCGCCACCCATCGCGGGCTGCCCTCCTTCCGAACCCGCGAGGGCCATGACGTGACCTACCTGGGCGGCGGCGAGTTCTCGGTCACGGTGCCGGGCGACGAGGTCGGCGTGACGGTCAGGACGGACGACCCAGAGTTCGTATGAAGAGTCCGTGTGGAGAGTTCGTGAGAGCGCGCACACCGCCAGCCTGACCGCCACGCGCAACCCGCACGGCTGGAAAAGATCTGCATTGACCCAGTTCATGGAACGGCGCTTGACCCGCGGATAACGCGGCCCTCAAGCCGTGTGGATCAAATTTCCTTCATGACGACATGCAGAATCCTGTCTTCACATTCATGGTGCAGTCTGCGAGACTCGTGCACTCATTTTGTGCAATCCCCTGACAATGAAGACATATCTGGACAAGATGCGCGGCGAACGCGCACGGCCAGGCAGCGCCGACTGGCAGGATGCCCTCTGGTCATGGCTCGGTGCCTTCGCCGGCATGGGCGCCATCTGCTGGCTCAGCACCCACTGGCTGTCACAGCACCTGCTGATCGTGGCCTCCTTCGGCGCCACGTCGGTGCTGATCTATGCCGCCCCCGAGAGCCCCTTCGCCCAGCCGCGCAACGTGCTGGTGGGCAGCGTGATCTCGGCCCTGACCGGCGTGGCCTGCTTTCAGCTGTTCGGCGCCACAGCGCTGGCCGTATCGCTCGCGGTGTCGCTTTCCGTCCTGTTCATGCAGCTCACCCACACCGTGCACCCGCCGGGCGCCGCCGCAGCCCTGGTCGCGGTGATCGGCGGCCCCCAGATCACCGCCCTGGGCTGGTGGTACCCGCTGATGCCGATCGGCATCGGCTGCACGGTCATGCTGGTGGTCGCCATCCTGGTGAACAACCTGGCGCGGCATCGCCGCTATCCGCGTTTCTGGTAGTGGTGTAAGCGGTCGCCGCCTCAGCACCCGGCCGGACGTGTGGGGGATCGTTTGCCGGGGGGGACATCGAGGACTTACTCTGAACGGAATGAGCGGCAGCCCCGATACCACCTCGTGAAGAAGAGGCATGCGATGAGCAACAGGATCAAGGTGACCGCACCACTGGTCATCCTGCACGGCGACGAGATGGCCCAGGTGGCCTTCGAGAAGATCCTCGAGAAGTTCGTGAGCTCACCCCTGGATATCGGGCTCGTCGAGATCGACCTCTCCGCGGAGCACCGGCTGCTCACCAACGGGCAGGCGGTGATCGACGCCATCGAGGCCCTCAAGCGGCACGGGGTAGGCGTGAAGAATGCCGGCATGACAGTCAACCGCGCGCAGTTGGGGGAGCTGCTCGCCAAGCACCCGGAGCTCGACGGCACCCGCCTGCATCCGCTCGCCACCAAGTCGCCCAACGGCGCCATCCGCAAGGGCATCGGCGGCAATATCACCCGGGAGGACATCCAGTTCCGCAACCTCCAGGTCAAGACGCCCGACTGGGTCGGACGCAACATAGAGGTCGTCACCATGGAGCGGGGCGGCATCAAGGACAGTTTCAACGCGCTCTCCACCGCCACCGGGGTGATCAAGCTGATGTTCGTCGGCGCCAGTGGCGACCCGGTGGAGCTGCACCGCCGCGAGGTAAACAAGGGTGACCCCTGGCTGCTCGCCACCAACGACCTGGATGACGTCAAGGCCTGGGCCCACCACTTCTTCCAGCGCGCCCTCGACGAGCAGCGCGACGCCTACCTGGGCCTGAAGGATACCGTGATCGCCGGCTACGACGGGGTGATGCGGGCCGCCATCGAGCGCATCTTCGAAGCCGACTACCGCCGGCAGTTCGAGGCTCTGGGGCTCGAGTACCACTACGAACTGATCGATGCCCAGGCCGCGCGCCTCGTCGCCAACCCGCCGGAACGCGCGCTGTGGGGCGTGCCGGACAACACCACCGGCCGCAAGCTCTACAAGCTCGTCAACCAGCTCAAGCGGCACGGCATCCCCAGCCGCAAGGCCCATGTCTCGCTGTCACGGATGAGCGCCGGCGGTGGCGACCAGTACGGCAGCTACAACATGCCCGCCGCAGAGGACGGCATCCTCAAGGTCGTCGTCGATGGCGACGAGAAGCACGCCCGGCGCGTCAAGAAGGGCGATCCCATCCTGCTGATGTCCAACGACCGCCAGGCGATCAAGGACTGGGTCGGCCAGGTGTTCCGCGATGCCTCGCGCAAGGAGAAGGAGGTCTACTTCGGCCTCAAGCGCGAGTACATGGAGTACGACGAGGTCTTCAGCACGGTCATCACCGAGGTACGCCTCGAACTGGCCCGGGCCGACACCCCGCCGCCCTCTTTCATGATCATGCGGCCCTCCAGCCAGCTCATCAAGATGATCACCGACCCGCCGCGCAATGCCCTCTACCCGGCGCAGAACCTCGACGGCGACATCTTCTCGGACATCTCCGCGGCGCTCGGCGGCAGCCTGGCCACCGCCAGTTCGATCATCGAGAGCCAAAGCGGCACCATGCTCTTCGAAGCCCCCCACGGCACCGCCCATGACCTCTACCTGACGTACCTCGAGAGCGATGGCAAGGAGGCGCACTTCAACTCCTCGGCACTCGTCTACGCCGTGGCCAACGCCCTCGAGACCCTCGGCGAGCGCGAGCGCAACGCCCCCCTGATCGACTACTCGCAGCGTCTCAAGGCCGCGCTGATCGACACCGTCGCCGACGGCATCATCACCGGCGACCTCAGGGGCAAGACCACCACCCCGGACACGGAGCAGGTCGTGGACATGCAGGGCTTCCTCGATGCCGTGGAGGCACGCCTCACGGTCAGCCTCGACGGCCAGGGGTGATCGCACAACACCTCAGCGACTGACTGACGGGGAGGCCGAGCGCTTCCCCATCGATCACACCCAACAATGCGATCATGGCAGAAAGAATCTCTATCTTTCGTCTAACCTGCAGAGATACTACCCACCGATCTCGGGAATACTGCTAGAATCCCGCGCGTCTTGCAGGCGCCCCTGCTCTGGGCCACCCGCCTGGAGCGGCTCGGTCGGCTCGCCCATGCGCTTACCCGTGCTGGCGGCTCGACCGCCCGAGCTCCCGGCAGCGTGGCGCCTGCCCGCTCATTACAACTCTCGAGAGACGCTTCATGATCGCCACCGTCCAGAATCTCAGCCGCCCGCTGCTACGCCTGGGGCTGATCCCCCAGATCGCCATCGGCATCGTCTGCGGCATCCTGCTCGCCTCCGTCTCGCCGGAGGCGGCCCAGTCGGTATCGCTACTCGGCCAACTGTTCATCTCCGCCCTGAAGGCGGTCGCCCCGATCCTGGTGTTCGTCCTCGTCGCGGCGGCCATCGCCAGCCACCGACAGGGCCAACCCACCCATATCCGCTCGGTCCTGGCCCTCTATGTGATCGGCACCCTGACCGCCGCCCTGGTGGCCGTCGTCGCGAGCTTCGTGTTTCCCACCACCCTGGCCCTGGACGTGCCCGAGGTCAGCGGCAACCCGCCGGGCGGCATCATCGAGATCCTCAGGAACCTGCTGCTGAACGCCGTCGCCAATCCGGTCAGTGCCCTGATGGAGGGCAACTTCATCGCGATCCTGGTGTGGGCCATTGGCCTCGGCATCATGCTGCGCCAGGCCGAGGAGAGCACCCGGACGATGCTGACCGATCTCTCCGACGCCATATCGAACATCGTCCGGATCGTGATCCGCTTCGCCCCGCTGGGCATCTTCGGGCTGGTCGCCGCCACCCTGGCGGAATCCGGCATGGGGGCGCTGCTCGACTATGGCCACCTGCTGATGGTGATCGTCGGCTGCATGCTGTTCGTGGCACTCGTCACCAACCCGCTGATCGTCTACTGGCAGACCCGCCGCAACCCCTACCCGCTGGTACTCACCTGCCTGCGCGGCAGCGCCATCACCGCCTTCTTCACGCGCAGCTCGGCGGCCAACATCCCGGTCAACCTGGAGCTGTGCAAGCGCCTGAAACTCCACGCCGACACCTACGCGATCTCCATCCCGCTGGGCGCGACCATCAACATGAGTGGGGCCGCCATCACCATCAGCGTGATCACCCTCGCCGCCGCCCATACCCTGGGCATCGCCGTCGACTTCCCCACCGCCCTGCTGCTGTGCATCGTCTCCGCTCTAGCCGCCTGCGGCGTCTCCGGGGTGGCCGGTGGTTCGCTGCTGCTGATCCCCATGGCCAGCAACCTGTTCGGCATCTCCACCGACGTGGCCATGCAGGTGGTGGCGATCGGCTTCGTGATCAGCGTGGTGCAGGACTCCGCCGAAACGGCACTGAACTCCTCCACCGACGTGCTGTTCACCGCCGCCGCCTGCCAAGCCGAGGAGAACCGGCAGGCGTGACGTGACGCCGCCGCCCCCGCAGCCAGGGGGCCGGCGCGTTTGGCCCCAGGCCTGACGCTCCCCGCCTTACCAGCGCCCCTCCCGCCGCCCGGCGAGAGGGGCGTTTTCGCACCGGGCGCGCGCTCAGGGCAAAGCCGACGGGAAACGATTGACAGCCGGATGTTCCTTTAATAGAACGTTCGTTAAAAGGAACGACAAAAAGGCTTCCCATGGACAAGCTCTCGCTCGGCACCCTCGGCCAGCACCTGCAGACCCTGCGGCTCGCCCAGGGGTGGTCGCTGTCGCAGCTGGCCGCCGCCGCCGGCATCGCCAAGTCGAACCTGTCGCGTCTCGAGCAGGGCAACGGCAACCCCACCCTGGACACCATCTGGCGACTGGCGGTGCAACTCAACGTGCCCTTCGGCACCCTGGTGGCGCCGATCCGCGTGCCGCTGGGCGAGGAGGGGGTGGAGGTGCGCCTGCTCGACCAGGGAAAGGACACGCCCCAGGTCGACGCCTACTGGATGCGCTGCGCGCCCCATACCACGCGCCATGCCGAGGCGCATACGCCGGGGGCTCGCGAGTCGCTCACCCTCATCAGCGGGCGGCTGGAGGCCGGCCCGGAAGGCGCCACCACCATGCTCTCGGCCGGCGATACCCTCACCTTCGCCGCCGACCGCCCGCACCTCTATCGCACCCTGGACGCCTGGGCCACGCTGCTCCTCACCATCGTCTACACCGGCCAAGGAGATACCCCATGAGCCTGCAAGCCACGCATGCCCTCTCCCGCCCCTGGTTCGTGGGCCTGCGCGAGGCCATTCCGCTGCTGGGCGGCTATGTGCCGGTCGCCATCTCCTTCGGGCTGATCGCCACCCAGGCCGACTTCAGCACCTGGGAGGCGGTGATCATCTCGACGCTCGTCTACGCCGGGGCCTCGCAGTTCCTGTTCGTCGGCATGGTCGCCGCCGGTGCGCCGCTGTGGCTGGTGGTCGTCATGACGCTGCTGATCAACGCACGCCATGTGGTCTACGCCCCCAACCTGGCGCCCTGGCTGACCACCAGCCGCTGGTGGCCCTGGCTGATGCACGGCCTGACCGATCAGGTCTTCGCCCTGGCCCACAGCCGCCTGCCGCAGTTGCCGGAGAAACAACGCCTCGGCTGGTTCACCGGCGCCGCGCTGCTGGCCTGGGCCAGCTGGATCGGCGGCACCGCGCTGGGCGCCGTGGCCGGCGACGAGCTGACCACACGCTGGCCGCTGCTCGGCGAGGTCATGCCCTTCGCCCTGCCGGCCTTGTTTCTGGTGCTGGTGGCACCGCGCTTCACCTCCCGGCGCTGGTCCCTGGCGCTGGGCAGTGCCATCGCCATCGCGGCGCTGCTCACCGTGAACGGGCTGACCAACGCCGCGATCCCCCTCGCCGCCGCCTGCGGGGCCCTGTGCTTCTACCTGGTGAAGTTCGACGCCACAACGCGAGGAAAAGGCAATGAGTAGCGCACTTTGGTTGGCCGTGCTGGCCACGGCCGTGGGCACCCTGCTGATGCGCCTGCTGCCGCTGCTGTGGATGCAGCGCCGTCTCCAGAAGTCCGCCAGTGAAGACGGCCTCGAGGCCATGCCCCAGTGGCTCGGCATCCTCGGCCCCTTGATGATCGCCGCGGTGCTCGGCGTCTCGCTGGTCCCGACGACCACCGACGCCATCTCCTGGCTCGCCACGGCGATCGGCGTGGCCGCGACCCTGGCCGTCTGGTACCGGCTGCGCTCGCTGGGCTGGCCGGTGGCCGCGGGGGTGGCGGCCTATGGGGTGGTGGTGATCCTGGCAGGGCTGGCGACAGCGTAGGCGGGGTTCGTGCGGGTAGCCCGGCCGTTGGGCGAGCCCAGCTGGCGAAGGCGATGGCATTCAAGTAGACTAGGCTAGTCTAGTCTAGTCTACTTGATCGAGACGCTTACCATGGACATCGTCAATATCCACGAAGCCAAGACGCATCTGTCCCGGCTTCTGGCGCGTGCGGCGAAGGGCGAGACCGTGGTGATCGCCAAGGCGGGCCGGCCCATCGCCAAGCTCACCCCCATCGACGCCCCGCCGGCTGGCAAGACGCGCCGCCTCGGATTCCTGGAGGGCGTGTTCGAGATCCCCGACGATTTCGACACCATGGGCAGCGATGCGATTACCGAGATGTTCGAAGGCGGCGAATCGCCATGATGCTGCTGCTGGATACGCACCTGCTGCTCTGGGCCGCCTCGCAGCCGGACCGCCTCTCGGCTGCGGCCCGAGAGAAGCTGCTGGATGAGAACAACGAGCCCTGGTTCAGCGCCGCCAGCCTCTGGGAGGTGACCATCAAGGCCAGCCTGGGGCGTCCCGACTTCCGAGTAGACCCTTACCTGCTGCGCCGCGGCCTGGTCGATAACGGCTACACGGAACTGCCCATCACCAGCGGTCACGCTCTCGCCGTCCACCACTTGCCCCCCATCCACCGCGATCCGTTCGACCGCCTGCTCGTCGCCCAGGCCGAGAGCGAGGGCATGCTGCTGCTGACCGCCGACGCGACAGTGGCGCGCTACCCCGGCCCGATCATGCGGGTGTAGCGGTTCACGAATCTCACGCTGTCACTCACCATCAATGCGTTGACGCTACCCCGCACGCCCCACTGTGAGACGGCCAGGCACGTCGCCTCACCACCTTCGCACGACACTCATCCTGACACTGGGGGAAATCGCCGCGCAGCAAGTCCGCCACGGACCAGATGAAGGCCGCTAATTGAGAGTGACTCTCCGTGTTCACGATGCTTCCCCGCGTTCTTGGTGCTGATAGTAGGAATGCGGCCCATCATACACAGCGAGCGGGAAGCGGCGAAGCCGCCAAGGCCGAGGGGGACTCCCTCCTCAGCCTAGCGCAGCATCAGTTCGGCACCTGGCCGCCGGGGGCTGGTGGTCGGCCTGGCGGCGTCATCGTGACAAGACTTGCTCCAGCGCCTTGATAATCGCCTCCCGCGTGCCGGGACCCGCCCTGTCCAGATTGAGCTCACGCCACCGCACCGCCGGCAGCCGGTCGAGGCCTGCTATGCCCAGCGCCTCCCAGGCCGGGTTCCCTTCATAGAAAGAGATCAGAAACGCCTTGTGCTCTTCCGGCATGCCGGACAGGACCGTGCTGACCAGACGGTCCCTGGCCTCCAGCAGCGTTCCAAGCGATACGGGCCGCTCCGTCATGCCGGCAAAGTCGGTCTCGAAGATAGAGCGGATATCCTTGGCCGGCGGCGCTAACAGGGAATGGGGCGAATGATCATGGCTGATCAGATAGACGATGAGGGCCGTTCGCAACTCATCGCTGAAGCCATCTTCCTCCAGGAGCAGATGGACGTCGAACAGGTCGCGGGGATGCTGCCGGTCCAGCGCCGCCAGGATCTTGCCGGCATACAGATCGGCAAATGACAGGACCTGTATCCTCGCAAACCCGAACTCATCCTCGGTCGTCTCCGATACGGGCATCGCGACCGGCTCGTAGACGCAACCCCGCAAGACCGGCGTCACTTCGACCTTGATCTGCAGACGATGCTTGGTGCGAACCACGAGCTTGTTGATCGCCCCCTTGCCGCCGGGGGCCGAGCCCTGCACGGTCATGTCCGGAAAGGCGCCGGTGATGCGATCACCGATCCGCTTCAGGGCGCTGTCGATCGCTTCCAGTGATTCCGCGCGATCCGCCACCGGCAGATACGTCAGGTCGATATCCACGGAGAGGCGCGGCAGATCACGGACAAAGAGATTGATCGCCGTCCCGCCCTTCAGGGCAAAGCAGCTTTCTTTGGCGACCAGGGGGAGCACCGAAACGAGAAGCTGCACCTGCTGCCTGAATGTCGGATCAAAGGGCATCCATGTCCTCCGGGACGGTGATTTGATATGTCTTGTCCAGCCTGCCGCCCCGGGCGATCATCCGCTTTCCCTTGCCCAGATCGATGTTGCCGCGCTCGATCATATCCAGCCACTGATGCCGGTACCGATCGGCGAAAAAGAAGAACAGCCGCTTCACCTTGACGCTCTGCGCCTCCTCGAGCAAGGCCTGCAGCTTGCGCGGACGCAGCGTCACGAGCCCTTCCATGAACTTGTCCACCATGTCGAACGAGGTGTTGTTCGGAAGCTCGTCCATCAGCTCGAGAATCGCCCGTTCTGGGGCAGAGCGCACCAGCGGCCAACCCCACGGCCCCCACTCATCGATAGCCAGCGCACCCGGCAGCCGGGGCGACGCCCCGGCCGGGTCCAGAGAGAGCTTATCGCTGTAGCCGGGCAGCGCCGGCAGGAAGCGGGACCGGTTGTGAATGGTAATTTCCGGCATGGCCGGCAGCTTCGCGAGCCAGGAGGGCAGCTTGCGGTCGGTATAGAGGTGGACAGCCTGCTGCGCCCGATAGAGATAGTGAGAGTAGCCCTGCATCTCCAGGGCGGTCCGCCCACCCACCGAGACGGGGTAGCCCAGCAATACCTGCAAGGAGATGATGACCTGTTCCCAGCGCAGTACGCCGCGCGGCCGCCAGTACACCCCACGTACGGGACTCTCCAACCAGCCGCTGGAGACATACTGGCTCCGCAGTGCCCGCGAATAGCCATGCGCCTCCAGCCACGCCGCATCGACCAGCAGCCCTTCCGGCAACAGGCGCTCCAACTGGTTTAGCTTTCCACCTTTCAGTTCGCTCATGCTATACAAAATAGAATCTTTTCAAACAAAAGAGATAGTTTAAACTAGGAACCAAAAGCATAGCTATGCTAAACAAAAAGGATAATTATTAAACCAAGAGTGTGGCGCGCAACCGCCACCTTAACAACACCACGCCGGTACAAGGCCCACGAGCCACCTGCCCGGTGACTGGCCGGCACACTGACGACGGATGAAGTGGCCAAGTTCGCCCCAAGAACCGGGCGAGGAAGGCAGAAAGCAAGCGTAATGTACTGATTGATGGTGGGCCCAGCTGGACTCGAACCAGCGACCAAAGGATTATGAGTCCTCTGCTCTAACCAACTGAGCTATAGGCCCTTCCGGAAAGCGCCGAACAGCGCTGCCGTATGATAGCGAATGCCGATGCGCGAGGCCAGAGGCTGGGCCCCGTGGCCCGCCCTTCTCGCCCCCGTCGGGCACTTCCGGCCCGTTCGCGTGTCTTCATGCCAGGACATGGCCCCCTGTGGAGATTTCCCGGTGACGAAACGACTTCTTGGCCTCGGCATGGGGCTCGGTGCGGTATTGCTGCTGGCGCTGCCGGCCGTGGCGGCGTGGGAGCTGGACCCGGCGCAGTCGCGGGTGGCGGCGACGGTGGTACAGATCGGCCCCGACGGACCGATCCCCCGCCATCACGAGGTGCGCCGGCTGGCCGGCAGCGCCGATGCCAGCGGCGCCCTGGAGCTGCCGCTGCGGCTGAACCAGAGCGACGTGATCGAGAAGCTGGGGCCGCTGCCGCCCTGGCTCTCGGGTCTCACCGAACGCCCCATGGCCACCCTGACCACCCGCTTTCCACCCGAGCGGCTCGAGCAACTGGCCGTCGGCGAGTCGCTGGTGGAAACGCTGACGCTCTCGGTGCAGTCGGGCCATGCCACGCGCACGGAACCGCTGGCGGTACGCTTCACCCGGGAGTCTGCCGATCGGATCCGGGTGACCAACGCCGAACGGGTGGTGCTGGACGGCCAGGAGTTGATGGCCGACCCTACCCTGCGCTCGGTACTGCTGCTGCTCGGCTACGAACGGATCGGCGACGAGGTGCCGGTCAGCCTGGATGCCATGCTGATTCGGCAGTAGCTTCCTCGAGCCTGCGGCCTTACCACGAATATCTCGATGATGGCGGCACGTTAGCCGGAAAAGGCGCCGAGGCTCGCCCCTGAGGGCCTCAAAGGGCCGCCTCCCCCACCTCCAGCGCACCGGTCTGTACCCGCCACTGGGCGGCGTAGCGGCCATGCCGGGCGAGCAGGTCGGCGTGAGTGCCCTGCTCCACCACCCGCCCGCCGTCGATCACCACGATCTCGTCGGCGTGGACGATGGTCGAGAGGCGGTGGGCGATCATGATCACGGTGCGGCCGTGGCCGATCTTGGCCAGCGAGCGCTGGATCGCCGCCTCGGTCTCGTTGTCCACGGCGCTGGTGGCCTCGTCGAGCACCAGGATGGGCGGGTCCTTGAGCAGCGCGCGGGCCAGCGACAGCCGCTGGCGCTGGCCGCCGGAGAGGCGCACGCCGCGCTCGCCCACCGGGGTGTCGAGCCCCTGGGGCAACACCTGGATAAACGCCCACGCCTCGGCGGTCCTGGCCGCCTCGATCACTTCCGCCTCCGATGCATCCGGCTTGCCATAGGCGATATTGTCGCGGATCGAGCCCTCGAACAGGTAGACGTCCTGGCTGACCAGGCCGATGGCCCCGCGCAGCGAGGCCAGGCTCACCCCATCGATCGGCTGGCCGTCGATGCAGACCCGCCCCGCGCTCGGGTCGTAGAAGCGCAGCAGCAGCTTGATCAGCGTCGACTTGCCGGAGCCGGTGGCGCCCACCAGCGCCAGGGTATGGCCCGCGGGTACCCGCAGGCTGACCTCCTCGACCCCCACCTCGCTTGCCGCATAGCGGAAGCTTACCGCCTCGAAGCTCACCTCGCCGCGCACCGGCCCCGCCAGCGGCCGGCCGTGGTTGTCGCGCACGGTGATCGGCACCGCCAGCAGGTCGAGGATGCGCCGGGTGCTGGCCATGGCGCGTTCGAACAGGTCGATCACCTCGGCGAGGCCGGTGAGCGGCCAGAGCAGGCGCTGGGTGAGGAACACCAGCACGCCGTAGGCGCCGACGTTGAGGTCGCCGCGTAGCGCCAGCATGCCGCCCACGGTGAAGGTGGCGAGGAAGCCGGCGAGGATCGCCATGCGGATCACCGGGATAAAGGCCGAGCTGACGCGGATCGCCCGGCGGTTGGCCTCCACGTAGGCCTCGCTGGTGGCGCGCAGCCGCTCGGCCTCGCGCGTCTCGCTGGTGAAGCTCTTGATGGTGGCGATGCCGGCCAGGTTGTTGGAGAGCCGGCTGGCGAGGTCGCCGACCTTCTCGCGCACGTCGGCGTAGAGCGGCCCCGCCTTGCGCTGGAAGAAGAAGGCGCCCCAGATGATCAGCGGGATCGGCGTGAAGGCGAGCAGCGCGATCAGCGGCGAGATGACGAAGAACACCGCGCCCACCGCCACCACGGTGACCCCCACCTGGATCAGCGAGTTGGCGCCGCCGTCGAGGAAGCGCTCGAGCTGGTTGACGTCGTCGTTCATGGTGGCGACGAGCTGGCCCGAGCTACGCGACTCGAAGAAGGCCATGTCGAGCCGTTGGGCGTGCTCGTAGGTGTCCAGGCGCATGTCGGCCTGCAGCCGCTGGGCCAGGTTGCGCCACAGGATCTTGTAGAGGTATTCGAAGAGCGATTCGCCGGCCCAGATGAAGAAGGTCAGAACCGCCAGAATGAGAATCTGCTCTTGCGCCGACTCGAAGCCAAGCCGGGCGACGAAGCTGCGCTCCTGGTTGACCACCACGTCGATGGCCACCCCGATGAGGATCTCGGGGGCGATGTCGAAGAGCTTGTTGATGATCGAACAGGTCGTCGCCGCGACGATGCGACGCCGGTAGCCGCGGGCGTAGCGCAGCAGGCGCACCAGCGCCTGGAAGCTGTTGGCGGAAGCGGTGGAGGGCATGAAGGTTTCCGGCTGACAGGCAAAGGAGGCCCAGCATAGCGGAGAACGCCCGGCCCCCACCAACTCGCGAATGGGTTACTCAGTCCCAGCCGTCCCGCTCGAGTATCTCCCGAGCGGCGGCATTTGCATCGTCACGACGATGCACGACAATGATGGGCTTTCCACCGCCTGCCAAGGACGTGCCATGCTTGCCGAACTCTTCGCCGTCATGGCGCCCGTACTGGCGGGCGCCGGCCTGGGTTTCACCTGGATCCGCCTCGGCCACCCCTACCCGGTGGAGTTCGTCACCCGACTGGTCTTCAACATCGGCACCCCGGCGCTGGTCCTCGCCTCGCTCGCCGGTGCCGAGATCGATGCCGGCAGCTTCGGCCGCACCATGCTGGCCACGGCCCTGGTGCTGATCGGCATGGCGGGCCTGACCTTCGTGCTCGCCCGATTGCTGCGGCGCGACTGGCGGGTGCTGCTGGCGCCCACCATGTACCCCAACACCGGCAACATGGGGCTACCGGTGGTGCTCTACGCCTTCGGCAACGCGGGCTTCGCCTTCGGCATCACCGTGATGGTGACCGTCTCGCTGTTCCAGTTCACCGTCGGCAGCATGCTCGCCAGCCGCGGCAATCCGCTCAGGACGCTGGTCAAGACCCCCACCGTCTACGCCATCCTGATCTCGCTGGCGTTGCTGCTCACCGACACCGAGCTGCCGTTGTGGCTGCACAACAGCGTCGATCTGATCTCGGGCTTCACCGTGCCCTTGATGCTGATCACCCTCGGCGTCTCGCTGGCCAGCATCCAGGTCAGGAGTCTCCGCTCGGGTATCGGCTTCAGTCTGCTGCGCATCCCGGTGGCGGCACTGGTGGCCTGGGGCATCGGCCACCTGCTCGCCCTGCCGCCCCTGGCCCAGAGCATCCTGATCCTGCAGATGAGCATGCCGGTGGCGGTCTTCAACTACCTCTTCGCCCAGCGTGCCGGGCGGGAACCCGCCTACACGGCCAGCCTGGTGTTCTGCTCGACCCTGCTGTCGCTGCTCTACCTGCCGATCCTGCTGGCGATCCTGATGTAGCCCTCGCCATTCCGGGTACCGGGAACACCGCGACCGGGCGAGGGTCCGTATGAGAGTCGCTATGCTGGTACAGGGAAGCCAAGTCGTGACCGACAATCACCAAGGGGGAGAACGGCATGCACCTGTCATTCAAGCTGCTACCCACCGCTCTGCTACTGGTCGGCGCCGTGGCCGCCACCCAGGCCCAGGCCGTGGAGGTGATCGAGGAGCGCATCGCCACCGAGCACCATGACCTGCGCCTGGAGCGCATCGCCTCCGGCCTCGAGCACCCCTGGGCCGTGGCCATGCTGCCCGACGGCCGCTACCTGGTCAGCGAGCGCCCCGGCCGCCTGGCACTGATCGACGAGGACGGCGACACCCTCCACCTGGACGGGGTGCCCGAGGTCAATGCCCGTGGCCAGGGTGGCCTGCTCGATGTGGTGTTGCACCCACAGTACGGGGACGGCGACCATGACTGGATCTACCTCACCTGGAGCCGGCCCGGCGACGGCGGCACCGCCACCGCCCTGGGCCGCGCGCGGCTCGACGGCGAGGCGCTGGTCGAGTTCGAGGAGCTGTTCGTCCAGGACCGCTATTCCGGCCCGGGGCGCCACTACGGCTCGCGGCTCGCCTGGCTACCCGACGGCACCCTGGCGATGAGCATCGGCGACCGGGGCCAGGAACCGCGCCGGGCCCAGGACAAGGGCGACCATGCCGGCAGCGTGCTGCGCCTGACCGAGACCGGCGGCGTGCCCGAGGACAACCCCTTCGTCGGCGATGGCGACGCCCTCGATGAGATCTACAGCCTCGGCAACCGCAATATCCAGGGCATGACCGTGGCCGCCGACGGCCGCCTCTGGGCGACCGAGCACGGCCCCCTGGGTGGCGACGAACTCAACCGGATCGAGCCCGGCGAGAACTACGGCTGGCCCGAGGTCAGCCTGGGGCGCGACTACGGCACCGGCGCCCCCATCGGCGAGGACTCCCTGCCCGGCATGCGCGACGCCGAGCACGTCTTCGAAGGGCGTTTCGCTCCCTCCGGCCTGGCCGAAGTGACCGGCGACGCCTTCCCGGAGTGGCGGGGCGACCTGCTGGCCGGGGGCCTGCGCAGCGAACGGCTCAAGCGCCTGACCCCGGCGGCGGACGGCTCGGTCGGCAGCGAGGTAATCCTCGACGGTCATATCGGCCGCATCCGCGACGTGCGCCAGGGTCGCGACGGCTATCTCTACCTGCTCGACGACGACCCGCAGGGCGGTCTCTACCGGCTGATGCCGGCCGACTGATCCTCCGCCCCCCGACCGGATACGCCATGCGCCTGCGCAACATCATCATCCTCACGGTCATCGTGCCACTGTTCTTCATCCTGGTGGTCTTCAGCCTGGTTGCGATCAAGTCCCTGGAAGACAACGTGCGCTCCAAGCTGCAGACCGAGGTCCAGATCATCACCCACGCCATCGGCACCTCACTGGGCTATGCCCTGGAGCGCGACACCCCGGAATCGCTCCAGGAGTCGCTGCACTCGGCCTTCTCCTTCCACCGTATCTACGGCGCCTACGTCTTCGACACCGAGGGCGAGGAGATCTACGGTCTGGGCCTGGGCAGGGCCCTGTTCGACGCCGAGGACATCCGTGCCGTCGTCGATGCGGGCGAGCTGTCCGGCCACTACCGCCAGCACGATGGCTGGACCTACTACTCGGCCCTGCTGCCGTTGACCACGCCCAATGGCGAGATCCGCGGAGTGCTGCAGGTCAATCGGCTCAACACCGGCATCGAGAACTACACTGGCTTCATCAGCCTGTTGGCGGTGCTGGTCTTCGCCATCGGCGCCGCCGGCATCGTGTTCAGCATCTGGTGGGGGTTCCGTCGCCATATCGAACAGCCGCTCAACCGTCTGCTGGCCGTGATGGCGCGGGTCGAGGAGGGGGACCGCAGCCAACGGGCGGTGATCGGCGGGCCCCAGGAGTACCGCCGCCTGGCCGGGGCCCTCAATGGCATGCTCGATGCCATGGCCGAGAAGGACGCCGACATCGAGGCGCGCAGGCTCAAGGAGATCGAGTTGGAGAAACGGCTGCGCAAGTCCCGCAAGCTCGCCGAACTCGGGGTGCTGGCCGCCGGCGTGGCCCACGAGATCGGTGCGCCGCTCACCGTGATCAACGGCCAGGCTCAGCGCCTGGCCCGGCAAGGGACGATCGGCGACGACGAGCGAGCCCGGCTCGGACGCATCCGTAGCGAGGTGGACCGCATCGTCGAGATCGTGCGCCAGCTGATGGAACTGGGGCGTCGCCATAACGTCGAGAAGGAGCGCCTGCCGCTGGATGCCCTGGTCGAATCGGCACGGGAACTGGTCGAGGAGGACCTGGAACGACGGGATATCCGCCTGGAGGTGGACCTGCCCACCCCGGCCCCTGAGTTGCTGGTCAACGGCCAGCAACTGATCCAGGTGCTGACCAACCTGCTGCGCAACGCCAGCCAGGCCGGCGAGGTGCAACGGGTGCGACTGCGCGTCCGGGTGGAGGGCGACGAGCTGCGCCTGTGGCTGGAGGACGATGGCCCCGGCATCCTCGAGGTCGACAAGTCCAAGGTGTTCGATCCCTTCTTCACCACCAAACCGGTGGGCCAGGGCAGCGGGCTCGGGCTCTCCATGGTCCACCGCATCATCAACGACCATGGCGGTACCATCGGCGTCTTCGACAGCGACCTGGGCGGTGCCGGCTTCGAGATCGGCCTACCATTGGATGACACCATGCATAGCGACATCAGCGAACGAGGAAGCGTGACGTGACGAGGAAGGATCCCTCCCCCACCCCGGCTCCCATCCTGATCGTCGAGGACGACCCGGCGATCCTCGAACTCCTCGAGGAAGAACTGCAGGATGCCGGCCATCCAACCCTCGGCGCAGGCAGTGCCGAAGAGGCCATCGCCACCCTCAGCCACAGCGAGGTCGCGCTGGTGATCAGTGACGTGCGCCTGCCCGGCATGAGCGGCATGCAGCTGCTGGAGCAGTTGCGCGGCGAGGGCAGCACCCTCGGCTTTATCGTGATCACCGCCTTCGGCACCATCGACCAGGCAGTGGAGGCGCTGAAGATCGGCGCCGACGATTTCCTGACCAAGCCGCTCGACCTGGAGGGGGTGCGCGAGGCGGTCTATCGGGTCCTCGAGCACCATCGGCTGGCCGCTCGCTTTCGTCAGGACGAGCCGCCTGGCCACTTCCATGGCCTCATCGGCGACAGCGAAGCGATGCAGACGCTGTTTCACGACGCCGCCCGCCTGGCCAGAAGCGATGCCCCCATCCTGGTGCTGGGCGAGAGCGGCACCGGCAAGGAACTGCTGGCCCGGGCCATCCATGCCGAGAGCCCCCGCGCCGAGGGCCCCTTCATCGGCGTGAACTGTGCCAGCATCCCCTCGGAGCTGATGGAGAGCGAGTTCTTCGGCCACGTGAAGGGTGCCTTCACCGGCGCCGGCGACTCCCGTCAGGGGCTGTTCCAGGCCGCCCATGGCGGCAGCCTGTTCCTCGACGAGATCGGCGAGATGTCGCCCGGCCTGCAGGCCAAGCTGCTGCGCGCCCTGCAGGAGAAGACGGTGCGCCCGGTGGGGGCCGAACGGGAAGAGCCGGTGGACGTACGCATCATCGCCGCCACCCACCGCGATCTCGAGCGGGAGATCGTGGACGGCAACTTCCGTAGTGATCTCTTCTATCGCCTGGAAACCTTCTCGCTGCGCATCCCGCCGCTGCGAGAGCGCAACGGCGACGTCGAGCGCCTGGCCGCGGCACTGATCGACAAGCACGCCGAGGCCCAGGACAAGACCATCCACAAGGTCGAACCCGCCGCGCTCCAGGCGCTGCTCTCCTACCCCTACCCGGGCAACGTGCGGGAGCTGGAGAACGCCATCATGCGCGCCGTCACCCTGGCCGAGGGGGGGCAGCTCAGCCACGCCGACCTGCCCGAACGCATCCGCGACCACGGCACCGACCAGCGCCGTAGTTACAGCGAAACACCGGCCGGCGGCCTGGAGCCGACCGCCACGCAGCAGGGCTGGCCGAGCCTGGAAGACGTCGAGAAACGCTATATCCGCAAGGTGCTCGAGGCCACCGGTGGCAACAAGCGGCGCACTGCCGATATTCTCGGCATCGCCCGGCGGACCCTCTACCGGCGCCTGGAAGAGGAAGAGTGAGGCGGCCTCGCCCGAGAGTTGCAGACTCGGGCGAGTTGCGAAAAAAAGACCCTCGCGGGGAGCAAGGGTCGTCAGGGGCGTCATCTCGGTCGACGGCTGGCTGAGGGGGTTGCGGCGGGGCCGCCGACCGCGCCATGCGACGCCAAGAGGTTGGTCAAGAAAGACTCACTAAAGAAATCTCCATCCCTGGAGCCCCCGGTGGCGCTCACCGGGACAATCCTCCTGAAACGCGTTACCAGCTGCTGTCCTCGTCATCGTCCACGGGGTTTTCCCACTCTTCCTCCTCGTTCTCTCCCTCGATCGTGGGATCGTTGATCGGGTCGCTCTGTTCGGCATCGCTCGGGCTCGGCATGGGCTCGCCGCCATCACCGAAGCCGGACTCATCGGACGGAGCGGCCTCCCCCGGTGCGGCCGGATCGGCCGGGTCCATACCCGGATCGGTCGGATCGGTCGGATCGGCCGGTGTGGCCGGGTCGGCCGGTGTGGCCGGGTCGGCCGGTACTCCCGGATCGCCCGGATCGGCCGGGGTTGCAGGGTCGGCCGGAGCGGTCGGATCCATGGTCGGATCGGCCGGCGCTCCCGGGTCCTCCTCATGAAAATCGGCGAAGGCCAGCGGACTGGCCAGCAGGCCGAAAGATACGCCGAGAATACCCAGCTTCTTGATAAACTCCTTGGACATCATGATATTACGCCTCCATTCACATCCATTCGCTGGAGAAAAGAGCATCGCTACCGGCCGCCTCGACGACCGGCAGATGCTGGTGGGGTGAGCCTCGATCAGGAGCCTGGCTCCTCCTCGTCTTCCTGGTCATCACCCAATGTCGGTTCGTCGCTCCCCATGGGTTCATCCTCTACCGGTTCCTGAACCGGCTCTTCACTCGCCATGGGCTCTTCGCTTACGCCACCCTCCATGGCGTCATCCTGCCCCATGCCGGGATCCTGCGCCGGCTCCTCCATGGGAGCGTCCTGCTCCATCGGTGGCATCTCGTCATCGTTACCACAACCGGCCAGGGCTAATGTGCCAATCGACAGGGCCACGATGGAGGCGGCCGCCGCCAAGCGTCGCCCGATGGCGGGGAAGCGAGTCTGCTTGTCATGTGTCATGCGGAAGGTCTCCCTCTATCGTTCCATGTTCACCCTGGAAGGAGCACAGGGCATGCCAGACACACCATATCCAGGAAAGATATTTTAAAATCAGTCACATGAAGAACCGACCTCCTGCCCTTCCACCCCTCAGTAGAGGGCTGACGTGATGGTACAAACTGACACATGGGTCAGGAGTGCCTCATCTCGGGGGACAGTGAGTGACTTGTCTCGCCATCGCGGATGCCAGAAATGCGACGGGGAGGCATCCACTGGACGCCTCCCCGTCGCACTGCGGGTCGAAGCCGGATCAGCCGGGCGAGAGTCCCCGCAGCCGCTCGCCGCGGCGGCGCAGCAGCTCGAGGGTGGTGAGCAGCAGCATGGAGAGGAGCACCAGCAGGGTCGCCACGGCCAGGATCGTCGGGCTGATCTGCTCACGAATGCCCGACCACATCTGGATCGGCATGGTGCGCTGTTCGGGGCCGGCGATGAACAGCACCACCACCACCTCGTCGAAGGAGGTGATGAAGGCGAACAGGGCGCCGGAGACCACCCCCGGCGTCACCAGCGGCAGCACCACCTTGAAGAAGGTCCGCGTGGGGTTGGCGCCCAGGCTGTGGGCGGCACGGATCAGGGTGGTGTCGAAGCTAGACAGGGTCGCCGTGACCGTGATCACCACGAAGGGAATGCCGAGCGCGGTGTGAGCAAGGATCACCCCCGGGTAGGTCTGGGCCAGGTTGACCTTGGAGAAGAAGAAGAACATCGCCGCGGCGGAGATGATCAGCGGCACGATCATCGGCGAGATGAGCAGCGCCATGATCGCCCCCCGCGCCGGCATGTGGCGGTTGGAGAGCCCCAGCGCCGCAATGGTGCCGAGTACCGTCGCGAGTATCGTCGAGGCGATACCGATGATGAAGCTGTTCTTGATGGCATGAAGCCAGGCCCGGGACGTGAAGAAGTCCTCGTACCAGCGCAGCGAGTAGCCCGCCGGGTCGAAGGAGAGCATCTCCTGGCTGAAGGTGAAGTAGGGCTGGGCGTTGAACGACAACGGGATGATGACCAGCAGCGGCCCGATCAGGAACAGGAAGACCAGGCTGCACAGTCCCAGAAAGACATAGTGCCAGAGGCGTTCGCCACGAGTGGCGTAGGAAGGAATGGCCATTGGATTACCCCAGCTTGACCTTGTCGACACCGATCAGGCGATTGAAGACCAGATAGAAGACCACCACCACGAACAGCAGGATCGAGGCGATCGCCGCGGCGAGCCCCCAGTTCAGCGAGGTCTGCATGTGGTAGGCGATGTAGTTGGTGATGAAGCGCCCGGACTGACCGCCCACCAGCGCCGGAGTGATGTAGTAGCCGATCGACAGGATGAACACCAGGATGCCGCCGGCGGCGATGCCGGGTATCGTCAGCGGGAAGTAGACCCGGCGGAAGCTGAGGAAGGGCTTGCCGCCCAGCGAGCGAGCCGCACGCATGTAGCTCGGCGGAATGGTCTTCATCACCGAGTAGAGCGGCAGGATCATGAACGGCAGCAGGATATGCGTCATGGCGATGATGGTGCCGGTCTTGTTGTGGATCATCTGCCAGCGCGCCTCGTCGGCGATCACCCCGATGGCCACCATCATGTCGTTGAGGACTCCCTGGGACTGCAGGATGGCGATCCAGGTGGTGGTGCGCACCAGCAGCGAGGTCCAGAACGGCAGCAGCACCAGGATCATCAACAGGTTGGAGTGGCGCAGCGGCAGGTTGGCGAGCAGGAAAGCCACCGGGTAGCCGAGCAACAGCGTCAAACCGGTGATCACGGCACTCATCCAGAAGGTACGCCAGAACAGTGACACATGGATCTCGAGATGAGGCGGCACCTTGACGAGCTCACCGTCCGGCGTGAGCTGGCGGTCCACCGCCGCCAGGTAGTAGGCAGGCGTGTAGGGCGTGGCTTCACGCCGGATCAACTTCCAGGTATCGAGCTCTCCCCAGGTATCGTTGAGCTCGATCAGCGCCTCGCGATAGGGCGGCTCGACGGTGCGAACCGATCGTGCCGTACGGGTGATCGTCGAGCGCATGCCCGACTTCTCGTAGTTCAGCCGACTCGACAGCAGCCCCAGGTTGCGGGCCGCCTGGCCCTCGCGCAGATCCTCCACCAGGGCGGCGAAGACCGGCTCGCCGGGTAGCGACTGGCCGTCCCACGCCTCCAGGGCCTCGACGGTACGCGACAGGTGGGTGGAAACTTCGGGGTTGTCGACGCTACGCCACAGCATGTCGAAGATCGGCATGACGAAGGCGATCACCAGGAACAGCAACAGCGGCGACACCAGCAGGAAGGCCTTGACCTTCGAGCGGCGCACGGCGCGGCGCAGGCTGACCTTGAGCGGCACACCATCGGCGGTGGTCAGGGGAACGGAAGGTGATTCGGACACGCAGGCCTCTCCATCGGGCGAAGAACGCGATCGGGATGCATCGGCGGGGGCCGCCACCCGACAAGCGGGCGGCGGCGCGGTCTCACTGGGCCAGCCAGGCGTCGAAGCGCTGGGTCAGCTCGTCGTTGTAGTCGGCCCAGAACTCGTCGTTCTTGGGAATGGCGGTGGCGAAGTTGGGGCCGTAGGTCGGCATGTGAGGTTCCATGTCGATGCCGGTCTCGGCGTGGGTCGAGACGAACTCCGCCGAGGACTTGCGCGCCGGGCCGTAGGAGATGTACTTCGCCTGGTCGGCGAGGCGCTGGGTATCGGTGGCGAAGTAGAGGTAGTCCTTGACCTTGTCGAGCTTGCCGACGGGCACCACCCAGCCGTCGAGCTCGAATACCTGGGCGTCCCAGATAATCTCGAAAGGCTGATTCTCGGTAACCATGGCGTTGAAGATGCGGCCGTTATAGGCCGAGCCGAAGGCCACTTCCTTGTCGGCGAGCAGTTGTGGCGGCTGGGCGCCCTCCTCCCACCAGATCACCTCGTCCTTGATGGTGTCGAGCTTGGCGAAGGCACGCTGGATGCCCGCCTCGGACTCGAGCACGTCGTAGACGTCCTCGGGGGCCACGCCGTCGGCCACCAGGGCCCACTCCAGGTTGTTGATCGGCTTGCGCAGCAGGGTCCGCTTGCCCGGGAAATTCTCCAGGTCGAAGACGTCGGCGATGGTGCTCGGCTGGTTGTCCTCGGGGAACATCTCGGTGTTGAAGGCGACGACGTTGGAGTAGACGATCGAGGCCACGAAGCACTCGCCCAGGGCGCCGTCGACGAAATCCTCGCTGGGCGGGGTGCCATCGGGAGCATCGGCCAGCAGGGCATCATGGTCCAGCGGCTCGAGCAGCCCTTCGGCACAGGCGATCATGGCGTCCGCCGGCAGCATGTCGACCAGGTCCCAGGTGATGTTGCCGGCCTGGAACTGGGCACGTAGCCCTGCCAGGGCGTTGCCGCTGCGATCGATGTTGACGATCTCGTGGCCGTTCATCTCCATCCAGGGCTCGTGATAGGCCTTCTGCTGGCTCATGCTGTAGGCCCCACCCCAGGAGACGATGTTGAGCGTCTCCTGGGCCTGGACCGTGGCCGACAGGCCAAGACTGGTCATGCCCGCCATCGCGATGGCGATGCCCAGGCGTCCCTTGCGACTCTTGATGCCTTGCTCTTTCATGCTGCTTCTCCACGCCTTGTTGTTCGTTTGTGTGACATCGTTGTTCGTACGTCTGACATCGATCCACCGGCACACCTGCCGGCATCGGGCCGTGGCCCGGCCTTCTTCCTGCTCGGTTTCGCTACGCAATCTCGCCATGACACCCGAGGTCAGGCATCCAGGGCACGACAGTCGCCCCAGGACCAGCCGACTTCGATGGTCTGCCCCGGTATCAGTGCCGGGTGTCCCTTGGCATTGGGCGTCTTGATGATGAACTCGTCGTTGCCGCAGACTCGCAGCCGAGTGCGCAGGTGATCGCCGAGATAGATCACCTCCAGCACCTCGCCACTGAAACGGTTGTCATGGTCCGCGTCCTCGCCACCACCACCGGGGATCTCGACCCGCTCCGGGCGCAGCGAGAGGGTCGTCCGCGTTCCCGGTTCTCCCGAGGCGACGGCCCTCGCCAGCACCATCTCGCCGTTGTCGAGGCGCACCCGGCAGCGCTCGCCGTCGTTCTCGACCACCTCGCCGAGCAGGCGATTGTTCTCGCCGATGAAGTAGGCAACGAAGGCGTTCTCCGGTGCCTCGTAAAGGGTCTCGGGGGAAGCCAGCTGCTGCACGACGCCGTCATTGAAGACAGCGATGCGGTCCGACATGGTCAGCGCCTCGGTCTGGTCGTGGGTGACATAGATCATGGTCACACCGAGGCTGGCGTGAATCCGCTTGATCTCGTACTGCATCTCCTCGCGCAGGTTCTTGTCGAGCGCCCCCAGGGGCTCGTCCATCAGCACCAGTTCGGGCTCGAAGACCAGGGCCCGGGCCAGGGCGACCCGCTGCTGCTGGCCTCCGGAGAGCTGGGCCGGGCGGCGGTCACCGAACTCCTCGAGGCGCACCATCGCCAGCGCGCGCGCCACCTTGTGCTTGATCTCCTCCTTCGATAGGTGACGCACTTCCAGCGGGAAGGCGAGGTTCTCGGCCACGGTCATATGCGGAAAGAGGGCGTAGTTCTGGAAGACCATGCCAATGCCCCGCTTGTGAGGTGGCAGGCCGCTGATCGGTTCGTTCTTGAGCAGGATCTCGCCATGGGTCGGGGTTTCGAAACCCGCCATCATCATCAGGCAGGTGGTCTTTCCCGAGCCCGAAGGGCCCAGCAGGGTGACGAATTCACCCCGGTGAATGTCCAGGTTGAACCCCTTGACGACCAGTTCGACACCGTCATAACTCTTCTGGACATTGACGAAGCGGGCAAAACACGACGACGCTTGTGTCGTCGCAACCGTTTCCTCCCCGGCTTCTGCAAGGGTCTCGTTCATGCAAACTCCCCGGTAACGTCCCGTTGCGGCAAGGTGAGCGATGCGACCCGGCCCACGACCGCACCACAAGACCTGAGCGATTTTTTCTTGTAACCTTATTCTTGTAACCTAATGTGTAACAACGACAATAAGGGCTGCATGGTGTGCACGGCAATCCCCGCCGGGAAGAATCAGCGTTGAATACCAACCCGACCGCGAGCCGCAAAGTCGGCTACGCATGCGAAGCGCCCGGGCATCCAGGTGCGGGGAGGAAGAGAGATCGTCCGAATGCATTGAAATTCGGCACGGTCGGCATCATGGCATACCCTCATCATAGTGGATGTCGGCCAATGGCCATGGTCCACATGACGAAGAGCCGGAGAGACGAACCAGAGAACATGGCGCTCCCTCCCGGGTACACCACCCCGAGAACACGGAGACCACATCGACAACCACCCAGCACGAGCCCCCCCGGGGAGCAAGGAGAATCAGCATGTACCACAAGATCATGGTGCCGGTGGACCTGGCACACCTCGATGTGATCGAGCCCTCCCTGGCAACGGTGGCCGATCTCGCTCGCCACTATGACGCCGAGGTCTGCTACGTCGGGGTCACGGCCACGACACCGGGCAGCGTGGCTCGAACGCCCGAGGAGTATCGGCAGAAGTTGGAGGCCTTCGCCCAGGAACGCGCCCAGGTGCATGGCCAGCCCGTCAGCACTCACCTCATTACCAGTCCCGACCCGATCGCCGATCTCGATGACCAGCTGATCGAGGCCATCGACGCGGTGGACGCGGACCTGGTGGTCATGCCCACCCACCCGCCGAAGCACCTGGACGTGCTGATCCCGTCCCATGGCGGCAAGGTTGCCACTCATACCGACGTGTCGGTGTTCCTGGTCCGGCCCGCCAAGCGGTGAGCACCGCCCTGGTGGAAGCCACTCGCCGACACGACAACCTGACGAACTGAAGGGAGAACCCTCCATGGAAAAGCATTCTCGTGACGAAGGCGCCGCGGCTGCGGAACAGCCTTCGGAAGGCATACCCGCCCCGGAAGGGCCGGCGAACCTCATCGATACCGACTACGTGATCGGTCAGGACAACATCACCGCCAGCCCCCTGGGGATCAACGTCGACCTGCACGGCAAGGTCTTCACCTTTTCTTCCCTCGTGATCCTGTTCTTCGTGATCATCACGCTGGCCCTGCAGGACCAGGTCGAACCCATCTTCAATGCCATGTTCAGTTTTCTGACCGGGAACCTGGCGTGGTTCTTCCTGCTGGCGGCCAACATCTTCGTGGTCCTCTCCATCGTGCTGATCTTCACCCCCCTGGCCAAGGTTCGGATCGGCGGCATGCATGCCAAGCCGGACTTCAGCTACCTGGGCTGGTTCTCCATGCTCTTCGCCGCCGGCATGGGCATCGGGCTCATGTTCTACGGGGTCTCCGAGCCGATCACGCACTTCGACACCGCCCTCGGCGGCGTTGCCGCGGAGAATGGTGCCCGCACCGACTGGGCCCCGCTGGGTGCCGCCCTGGGCGATCAGGAAGGCGCGATTTCGCTGGGCATGGCCGCCACCATCTTCCACTGGGGCCTGCACCCCTGGGGGATCTATGCCGTGGTGGCCCTGGCGCTGGCGCTGTTCTCCTATAACAAGGGGCTGCCGCTGACCATGCGCTCGATCTTCTACCCGATCCTGGGCGAGCGCGTCTGGGGCTGGCCGGGGCATGTCATCGACATCCTCGCCGTCTTCGCCACCCTGTTCGGGCTGGCCACCTCCCTGGGCCTGGGCGCCACCCAGGCCACGGCCGGGCTCGGCTACCTGTTCGGCGTGCCGGCCACCAACACCACCATGGTGCTCCTGATCATGGGGATCACCGCCGTGGCGCTGGTCTCGGTGGTGCTCGGCGTCGACAAGGGCGTGCAGCGGCTGTCGAAGCTCAACATGGTGCTCGCCGCCCTGCTGCTGCTGTTCGTGATCCTCGTCGGGCCCACCCTGATGATCGTCACCGGGTTCTTCGAGAACCTGCTCTCCTATGCCGTGAACCTGCCGGCACTCTCCAACCCCTTCGGCCGCGAGGACGCCAACTTCACCCAGGGCTGGACGGCCTTCTACTGGGCCTGGTGGATCGCCTGGTCGCCCTTCGTCGGCATGTTCATCGCCCGGGTCAGCCGCGGGCGCACCGTGCGCGAGTTCCTGATCGCCGTGCTGCTGGTGCCCTCAGTGGTCTCGGTGCTGTGGATGACCTCCTTCGGCGGCACCGCCATCGACCAGGCCATCAACCAGGGCTTCGAAGGCGTCCGGGAGGCCGCTCTCGAGTTGCAGCTGTTCGAGATGCTCGGCCAGTTGCCGCTCAGTGCCATCACCTCCTTCGTGGCCATCGTGCTGGTGATGGTGTTCTTCATCACCTCCTCGGACTCCGGGTCACTGGTGATCGATTCCATCACCGCCGGCGGCAAGGTGGATGCCCCCAAGCCGCAGCGCGTGTTCTGGGCCATCATCGAGGGTGCCATCGCCATCGCCCTGCTGCTGGGGGGCGGCCTCACGGCCCTGCAGACCGCGGTGATCACCACCGGCCTGCCCTTCACCCTGGTGCTGCTGGCGGCCTGCTACGCCATCGTCAAGGGGCTGATGAGCGAACCCAGGGCGTCCTGAGACACGGCGCCACGCCGACGACGAGGGCGGCCCACGGGCCGCCCTCTCCGTTTTCACCGCGCGACGAACTAGCTCCAGAGCTGCCCTACCGGCGTCGCGGGCGTATAGTGCGCGGCGACCTGCGCCTGCAGCAACTCGGCGGTGGCCAGGGCATCAGTCAGGGCGTGGTGCCCCTGGTAGGCGGGCAGGCCATAGCGGGCCCGACTGTTCTGCAGCCGGATCGACACCGGTGGACGACCCAACCAGCGACGGAAACGCGCCCACAGAGGCTGGCGATGAATCCGCGCCTCCAGGGACATGGTGTCGATCACCGGGAAGCGCAGTCCCTCGCCAAGCCGTGCCCGTACGGCCTCGTTCAGGAAGGGCCGCTCGATGTGGCGGTAGTGGACCACCACCAGGCGTCCGGCCAGCGCCTCGAGCAGGTCGGGAAGTATCGCCTCCAGATCAGGCGCCTCGGCCACCTCGGAATGGGTGATGTGATGATAGGTCACCGATTCGCGGCTCAGGGGACGCGGTGGACGCACGACCCAGTAGTGCCGTTCGGCGAGGCGAATGCGCGACAGGGTGAAGGGCACCAGGCCGATGCTGACAATGGCATGGCGGCGCGGGTCCAGGCCAGTGGTCTCCATGTCCAGCGCCACCAGGGGAGCCTCGGCGATGGGGGTCGCGGGATCCGGACAACTCGCCGCGAAGAAGGCCGCCAGCCCGGGATCCTGGGCCCGCGCCGCCCGATTGGCCAGGTACTCGTCCCAGGCGGGTGTCCGACCGGAGGAGGCGCGTCGAAGGGCACGCATGGCTATTTCGCCCGACTCTGGCTCGACCGGGGGCGGGCCGGCAGCGGATAGCGGAACTTGAGAAACTTCTGGGCATTGCTCAGCACCTGGAAGGCATCCTTCAGGTTGTGTCGCTCGTGGTCGGCGACATTCTCCGGCTCGATGTTGTTGTCGGGAGCGCGCTCATGCTCGAGGTCGATCACCTGGTGGCGAATGCGCGCCATGGAGAGCAACTCGAAGGCATAACGCAGCTTCTCGCTCACCCCGGGCGCCAGCAGTTGGGTGCGATCGATGTCGTCGAGACGGGAAAAGCTGTTCTGGGCCCGGGAGCCGCAAGCCAGGGCATGCACCCGGATCAGGTCGACCATCGGCGCCGTGCCACGTCGCTTGAGGTTGATGGAGTTGTTGTGCTTGCCATCCTTCTCCATCACGAAAGTGCGGAAGAAGCCCAGCGGCGGCGTACGGTTCAGCGCATTGCGCGCCATGGCGGCCAGGAACAGCGGGCTCTTCGCCGCCTGCTCGGCCACCAGGTCCTGAAGCTGCTCGACGAGGGCATTTTCGCCGTGGACGCTGTCCAGATCGAAGAAGATCGAGCTGTGCAGCAGCCGTTCCGGGGTGGGATCCTGGATCCAGTCGCGGAAGTAGCCCTTCCACACCGCGAGAGGCTGTCGCCAGCGCGGGTTGGTGGCCATGATGTCGCCCTTGCAGTAAGGGTAGCCGCAGGCGTCCAGGCCATCGCTGACGCGCCTGGCCAATTCCAGGAAGTAGCCGTCGTGCCGCTCGGGATCGAAGTCGTCGTCGAGTACCAGGGCGTTGTCCTGATCGGTGACGATGGCCTGCTCATTGCGCGCCATGGACCCCAGGGCCATGAAGCAGTACGGCACCGGCGGCGGCCCCAGTTCCTCTTCGGCCAGCTCCAGCAAGCGCCGGGTGAAGCTGCGCCCGATGGTCGAGAGGGCACTGCCCACCATGCGCGAGTCGGCACCATCGTGCACCATGCGCACGAAGGCCGCCTGGACGTCCGGCGCCAGCTTCGCCAGTCCCTCCGCACTGGACTGGTTGAAGATATTGCTGACCAGGTAGAGGCTCGAGTGCGTCTCGTAGCGAATGATATCGGAGAGGTGGACGATGCCCACGGGGTGGCGGCGATGCATCACCGGCAGGTGATGGATGTTGTTGCGCAACATGCACAACATCGCCTCGTGTACCGATTCGTCGGACTGGATGGCAATCAGCTTGTCGCTGATCACCTCCCCCACCGGTGTCTCCGGCGGAAGGCCCTCGGCCACCACGCGCTTGCGGAAGTCGCTGTCGGTGAGGATGCCGCGCACCTGCCAGGCACGCTCCTCGCTGTCGCGGAAAGTGTAGCGCGGCTTGTCACCCGGCTCGCCGAGCACCAGCACGGCGGAGGCCTGGAAGTCGCTGAGCTGTCGGGCCGCCTGCTGCACCGTGGTGGAGGCTTCCACCATCACCGGGTAGCGCGTCACCAGCTTGCGCACCCGGGTGATCATCATGTCATTGTTCTTTCGCTGCTGCTCGACCGCCGTCTCCATTCGCGGGCGCTCGAGCTCGACGAAGTCGGCGAAGTGCTCGTCGGCCTCGCACAGGTGATGGAAGAAGGCCTCGGGGATGAAGTAGATCAGGGTGTCTTCCATGGCCTTGGCGGGAAAGCGCACCCGCCGGTTCCGCAGCAGGCTGAAGTGACCGAAGATATCGCCCTCGCCCAGGCGGTTGTAGAGCTCGCCTTTGCGGCGGTAGACCTCCACCGCGCCGCTGCGGATGTAGCAGAGCTCATGGAGTTCCTGATCGAGGACCAGAATATCGCTACCGGCCTTGAAGTAGGCCACCTCCACGCGACCGGCCAACTCGTCGAGCAGCTCGTCGGAAATGGCGTCGAAGGGTGGGAAGCGCCCCATGTGCTGGCGAACGTCCAGCAATTCAACGTCCATGCGTCAGTCTCCGGCCGCCATGTCGATCCTGCCAGTCTGGAATCTCGCTTACCGCCTGTAAAGCCGCTGCCCCCAACGACGAAGGCCACCCCGTGACGGGGTGGCCTTCCAGATCGTCAGCCCGTGGCCGCGATGTCGACAAACGCCCTCAGAGGGGTTCGGCCATCTGCTGCACACGCTGCATCAGCTCAGGGTCCTGCTGAATGGCTTGACCGATGGCGTTGAAGGTATCCACATCGAGACCACTGTCCTCGACCACCTCGACCATCCTGTCGTTGGCTTCCATGCGCACTTCCTGCTGTGAGGCTTCATCCTCGGCAGCCTGGAGGCGCTCGGTATATTCCTGGGAAATCACGGCGATCTCCTGGGAAGCATCGGCGAACTGCTGCAGCTGCTGGTCGGAGAAGTCCTGGGCCGGTGCCGCCTGCGGCTGCTCGGGTGCCGTGGCCGGGTCCTGTTGGGCGTGAGCCGTGGCGCTCATCAGGCCCACGGAAAGCAGGGCGGCCGAGAACAGTGCAGTCATCCTTTTCATGAATACCTCCAGGGTGTTGCGGTGTGTATGCCCCTCTGAGACGACAGCGGGTGAAGGCCGTTCAGAATTTTGATGTAACAAAATGAAATATTAGGTATTTCTACCTTAACAGTCGTTCCTTTATGGAGACAGGGTAAGTCATCGCTCGTCCCAGGCCAGCGGCATGAACGCATCCTCTGCTGCCACCTTTAAATACAAATGCGACGCACTATCAGTAAAAATCTTCATGCTGTCGGTATCACACTTTCCTGAACGGCGATGACGCAGTATGTTCGAACCCCCCGCTTCTCGTGTACCTGGCCCCCCCTTGACTCGGATGTCTTGCCCGAAATGACCCCATCGCCCTCTTCTCCCCTCTCCTCGGCCTGGCTGGCCGCCATGCCCGTTCTCTTCGTGGCGCTCTGGAGCACCGGCTTCATCGGCGCCAAGTTCGGCCTGCCCTACGCCGAGCCCTTCACCTTCCTGTTCGTGCGCTTCGTATTGACCCTGGCGCTGCTGGTGCCGCTGGCCCACTGGCTCTCCGGCGAATGGCCGCGCGGTGCCCGGTTGTGGGGCCATATCGCCGTCTCCGGCCTGCTGGTTCACGGTGCCTATCTGGGGGGGGTCTTCTACGGCATCTACCAGGGCATGCCGGCGGGGCTCGCCTCGCTGCTGGTGGGGCTGCAGCCGCTGCTGACCGCTGTGCTCGCCGGGCCGCTGCTGAACGAGCGGCTGGCGCCACGCCAATGGCTCGGCCTGATACTGGGGCTCGCCGGCATCACCCTGGTACTCGGCGGCAAGCTGGATCCGGGTGACGGCCTCTTCCAGGGCTTCGGTATGGGGGCGCTCGCCAGCGTACTGGTGGCGCTGGCCGGCATCTCGCTGGGCACCCTCTACCAGAAGCGTCACTGCGTCGGGATGCCGCTGCTCTCGGGCACCGTGGTGCAGTACCTGGGCGCAGGCGTCGTGCTGGGGCTGGGAGCCCTGCTGTTCGAGGAGCGCCGCATCGACTGGACGCCGACCTTCGCCCTGACCCTGGGCTGGCTGGTGCTGGTGCTATCGATCGCCGCCATCCTGCTGCTGATGGCATTGATCAAGCGCGGTGAGGCCTCGCGGGTGGCCAGCCTCTTCTACCTGGTACCGCCGGTGACGGCACTGGAGGCATGGTGGCTGTTCGACGAGCGGCTGCCGCTCCCGGCACTGGCGGGCATGGCCATTGCCATCGCTGGGGTAGTGCTGGTGGTCAAGGGCCGGGCACCCGTGACGCCGGGGAAAGACTAGCGAGAGAAGACGACTGTACGGTTGGCATGCAGGAGGCCCCGCCGCTCGAGATGCTGGCCCACCGACCGTACCTGCCGATACCACATCGGGCCGGGGTATTTGCCCCGGCCCGATCAGGCGAGTACCTCTTGCGTCACTCCCGCACGACGCCGATGTCGTACTCCTCACCGGCATCCAGCAGCCAGCGATAGCAGTAGTCGGCGAAGCTGCGCCGGATCACCAGCTCCCAGCGCGTCTCGTCGGGACGTCGCAGGATCGCGGTGGTCTTGGCGAACACCGTGGTCACCCCCTTGCCTGCCGGGAAGTGGTCCGGGTGTACGTCGTAGATCACCGATTTCATCAGCAGCTCGGGCACGGCGTCTCCCTCCAGCTCGAGCAGGGTCTGGCCGCCACCGACGTTGACGATGGCGAAGCTGGCGTCTCCGAGGCGCTCGCGCAGGCGTCCCTCGAGCGCGAACTCCTCGCCACCGGGCACGATCAGCAACCACTCGTCGGGCGACAGCCACTGGATCGAGCGTTCCCCGGCGGCATCCAGCACCAGTCCCTGCGGGCGACCGGGCAGGTTCATGCCGAGCTCGTCACGTACCGCCTCGTCGAGCACGATGGCGCCACCGCGCAGGATCAGGTGCCCGAGGAAAGGCCTTTCGCGCATCACCACCCGGCTGGCCGCGCTGGCCGCCGGCGCCCCGCTGCGCTGGAAGGAGAAGGCCAGGGGCGATTCGGCCGGAATGACCGCATCGGCTCGGGAATCGTACAGGTTTACGTTAGACATGCTGACGCTCTCCCTTGGGATCAACGAAGATCGGGCTGACGATCTCGGCTTCGTGGGTGGTGCCGTCGGCCATCGGCAGGTAGACGGTCTCACCGAGCTTGTGGTGGCCGCCCTTGACCACCGCCAGGGCGAAGCCGCTGTCCAGGGTCGGGCTGTAGTAGCTCGAGGTCACGTGGCCGACCATCGGCACGGGCACCGGATGCTTGGGGTCGAGGACGATCTGGGCGCCCTCCTCCAGCACGACCTTGGGGTCCTTCGGCTTCAGGCCCACCAGCTGCTTGCGGTTCTCCCGGGCCGTGTCGCTACGGCTCAGGGCGCGCTTGCCGATCCACGAGAACGGCTTGTCGTAGCCCACGCACCACTGCATTCCCAGGTCCTCGGGGGTCACCGAGCCGTCGGTGTCCTGACCGACGATGATAAAGCCCTTTTCCGCCCTCAAGACATGCATCGTCTCCGTGCCGTAAGGCGTCAGGCCGTACTTCTCGCCGTGGGCGAACAGGGTCTTCCAGACGTGCATGGCATAGTGGGCCTGGACGTTGATCTCGAAGGTCAGCTCGCCGGTGAAGGAGATGCGGAAGACCCGCGCCGGCACGCCGGCGACCTTGCCCTCGCGCCAGTCCATGAACTTGAAGCTCTCCTTGTCCAGGTCGATGTCCGAGATCTCCGCGAGCAGCTTGCGCGACTCGGGTCCGGTGATGGTCATGGTCGCCCAGTGATCGGTCACCGAGGTGAACGTCACGTCCAGCTCCGGCCACTCGGTCTGATGCCACAGCTCCAGCCACTCGAGGATCGCCGCGGCGCCGCCGGTGGTGGTGGTCATCACGAAGTGGTTGTCGGCCAGGCAGCTGGTCACGCCATCGTCGGTGACCATGCCGTCGTCCTTGCACATCAGGCCGTAGCGGCACTTGCCGACGGCGAGCTTCTCCCACTTGTTGGTGTAGATGCGGCCGAGAAACTCCCGGGCGTCCGGGCCCTGGATGTCGATCTTGCCGAGCGTCGAGGCATCGAGGATGCCGACGGCCTCGCGCACCGCCCGGCACTCCCTGGCCACCGCCTCGTGCATCGTCTCGAGCTTGCCGGCGACACGCTGGGGATAGTACCAGGGGCGTTTCCACTGGCCGACGTCCTCGAACTCGGCGCCGTGCTCCACGTGCCACTGGTGCAGCGCGGTGTAGCGCTCGGGGTCGAACAGCTCGCCGCAGTGGCGCCCGACGATGGCCCCGAAGGTCACCGGGGTGTAGTTGGGGCGGAACACCGTGGTGCCGACCTCGGGGATCGTGCGACTCAGGCAGCGCGCGGCGATGGCCATGCCGTTGATGTTGCCGAGCTTGCCCTGGTCGGTGCCGAAGCCCATGGCGGTATAGCGCTTGACGTGCTCGATGGACTCGAAGCCCTCGCGGGTGGCGAGTTCGATGCCCGCCGCGGTGACGTCGTTCTGCAGGTCGACGAACTGCTTGGGCGCACGCAGGGTCGGCTTCTCGTGGGGCACCTGGTAGAGGGCGCAGGCCCGGCCTTCGCGGATGGCATCGACCTGCGGCAATTCGACACTCGCGGCGGCATAGCCGCAAGCCGCGGCGGCCTGGCTGCCCACCTCGACGCCATCGGCCAGCACCTCGGGAAGCGTGTAGACGCCGCGGGCACCGCCGCTGGCGGAGACCCCCTTCACCAGGCTGGGAACGAAGCCGAGGACCTCCTCGTTCCAGGTCGGCCGGGCACCGGTGTGCGAGGCCAGGTGAATCACCGGGCTGTAGCCGCCGGAGCTGGCGATGGTATCGCAGCCGAGGTCCTCCACCTTGCCGGCGACCCGGAAGGCGTCGAGGTCGACCCGGGCGACGCGGGCGGCGGTGACGCGCTTCTCGCCCCGGGCCTCGATCACCGCGCTGCCGGTGACCACCCGGATGCCCCGGGCGCGGGCCTGCTCGACCAGCTCACCGTCTGGCGCCTCGCGCGCGTCGACGATGGCGACCACCTCGCGTCCCGCCTCCTGCCAGTCCAGGGCGGCACGGTAGGCGTGGTCGTTGCTGGTGGAGAGCACCAGGCGATTGCCCGGCACCACCCCGTAGCGGCGGATATAGGTGGAGACGGCGCCGGCCAGCAGATTGCCCGGCACGTCGTTGCCCGCATAGACCAGCGGCCGCTCGTGGGTACCGGTGGCCAGGATCACCCGGCCGGCCCGCACCCGGTGCAGGCGAGACCGTGCCTGGCGATGCCCCTTGGCGAGCGGCGCGGTCTCGGCCAGGTGCTCGGTGCGTCGCTCGTGCAGGGTGACGAAGTTGTGGTCGTGGTAGCCGTTGGCGGTGGTGCGCGGCAGCAGGGTGACGTTGTCGTACCCGGCGAGCTCGGCGACCACTGTGTCCCGCCACTCGGCGGCCGGCTCGTCGTCGAGCAGTTCGCGGGAGTCGAGCAGCGAACCGCCCAGTTCCTCCTGCTCGTCGCACAGGATCACCCGGGCGCCACTGCGGGCGGCGGACAGCGCCGCCGCCAGCCCCGCTGGCCCGGCACCGATCACCAGCACGTCGCAATGCCGGTGCAGGTGATCGTAGATGTCCGGATCGGCTTCCGCCGGACTACGGCCCAGGCCGGCGCTCTTGCGGATGTACTTCTCGTAGGTCATCCACATCGAGGCCGGAGCCATGAAGGTCTTGTAGTAGAAGCCCGGCGGCATGAACTGGCCGCCCAGCTTGCCGACCAGCCCCATCAGGTCGCGCTGGACGTTGGGCCAACCGTTGGTGCTGCGGGCGACCAGGCCGTCGAACAGCGCCTGCTGGGTAGCCCGCACGTTGGGCACCTGGCCGGCCTCGGTGGCCCCCAGTTGGACGACCGCATTGGGCTCCTCGGCCCCGGCGGCGACGATGCCGCGCGGCCGCGAGTACTTGAAGCTGCGGTTGACGAGATCCACGCCGTTGGCCAGCAACGCCGAGGCCAGGGTATCGCCGGCATGGCCCTGGTAGGCCTGTCCGTTGAAGGTGAAGCTCAGGGTGCGGGTGCGGTCGATGCGCCCACCCCGGACGAGACGATTCGGCTGGCTCATGCGCGGACTCCTTCCTGGCGGGTGGTCTCTGCACCGGCGGCACGAGCGGCGTCGTGCTCGAGCTCGGCGGCACGGGAAACGCTCTCGGCGGTAACGGTCGGCTGCTCGCCCATGCGGTAGGTCTCGAGGATCTCGTAGCTCACCGTGTGCCGGGTGATATTGAAGAACTTGCGACAGCCGACGGCATGCACCCACAGCTCGTGGTGCACGCCCCGGGGGTTGTCGCGGAAGAACAGGTAATCGCCCCACTCCTCGTCGGAGCAGGCCTCGGGGTCCACCGGGCGAGCGATATGCGCCTGGCCCTTGGGGTGGAACTCCTCTTCCTCGCGGAGCTCCTCGCAGTAGGGGCAGTAGATCTGGAACATGGGATGGCCTCCTTAGTGTGCGACCCCTGCCGCGCCGTGTTCGTCGATGAGGGCACCGCTGTGGAAGCGGTCGATGGAAAACGGGGCGGCAATCGGGTGCATCTCGCCCTTGGCCAGGCTGGCGGCAAACACATGCCCCGAGCCCGGCGTGGCCTTGAAGCCACCGGTACCCCACCCGCAGTTGAAGAAGAGCCCCTTCACCGGCGTCTTCGACAGGATCGGACAGGCATCCGGACAGGTGTCGACGATGCCGCCCCACTGGCGGTTCATGCGCACCCGGGAGAAGATCGGGAACATCTCGACGATCGCCTGCAGGGTGTGCTCCACGGTGGGATAGCTGCCGCGCTGGCCATAGCCGTTGTAGCCGTCGATCCCGGCACCGATCACCAGGTCGCCCTTGTCCGACTGGCTGATGTAGCCGTGGACGTGGTTCGACATCACCACGGTGTCGAGGATCGGCTTGAGCGGCTCGGAGACCAGCGCCTGCAGCGGATGCGACTCCAGCGGCAACCGGAAGCCGGCCATCTTCGCCAGCACGCCGGAGTTGCCAGCGGCGACGCAGCCGATGGTCTTCGCCTCGATGTCGCCGCGATTGGTGTGTACCCCGAAGACCCGACCGTCGCGAATCTTGAAGCCGGTGACCTCGGTGTTCTGCAGCAGGTCCACGCCCAGGGCGTCGGCGGCGCGGGCATAGCCCCAGGCCACGGCGTCGTGGCGGGCCACGCCGGCGCGGGGCTGCCAGGAGGCGCCGAGCACCGGGTAGCGGGCGCGCGTGGAGCAGTCGAGGATCGGCACGATCTCCTGAACCCCCTTGGCATCGAGCACCTCGCCGTCGATGCCGTTGAGGCGGTTGGCGTTGACCCGACGCTGGATGTCGCGCATGTCCTGCAGGGTATGGCCGAGGTTGAGTACGCCGCGCTGGGAGAACATCACGTTGTAGTTGATGTCCTGCGACAGCCCCTCCCACAGCTTCATGGCGTGCTCGTAGAGCGCCGCGGCCTCATCCCATAGATAGTTGGAGCGCACGATGGTGGTGTTGCGGGCGGTGTTGCCGCCGCCCAGCCAGCCCTTCTCGAGCACGGCGATGTTCTTCACACCGTGCTCCTTGGCCAGGTAGTAGGCGGTGGCCAGGCCATGGCCGCCGCCGCCGACGATGATCACGTCGTACTGCTTCTTCGGTGCGGGATTGCGCCACTGACGCTGCCAGTTCTCGTGGTGGCTCAGTGCGTGCTTGACCAGCCCGAAGCCTGAATAACGTTGCATGCTCTCTCTCCTCGATCGGCCCTCGACCGGCTGGCCAGGGGCCACCCCGACGAACGGGTTCAGGCGATGGTTGTCTCGCGGGCATCGGCCGCCAGGGAGGCGGCGTCACCGTAGACCGGATAGCGGGCACAGAGCGCCTCGACCTTCTCGCGGACCTCGGCTTCCACGGCCTCGCTGTTGCCCTGCTCGGCCAGCACATCGAGCAGGTCGCAGATCCAGCCGGCCAGGGCGGTGCAGTCCTCGACATCGAAGCCGCGGGTGGTCACCGCCGGGGTGCCGATACGCAGGCCGGATGTGACGAAGGGGCTCTGGGGATCGTCCGGCACCGCGTTCTTGTTGACGGTGATATGGGCCCGACCGAGCGCCGCATCGGCGTCCTTGCCGGTCACGCCCTGCTTGATCAGCGACACCAGGAAGAGGTGATCGTCGGTACCGCCGGAGACGACGTCATAACCGCGATCGAGGAACACGGTGGCCATGGCCCGGGCGTTGTCGATCACCCGCTGCTGATAGCGCACGAAGTCCTGGCTCATGGCCTCCTTGAAGGCCACCGCCTTGGCGGCGATGACGTGCATCAGCGGGCCGCCCTGCTGGCCGGGGAAGACCGCGCCGTTGAGCTTCTTGTAGAGCGCCTCGTCGCCATGAGCCGAAAGGATCAGGCCACCACGCGGACCACGCAGGGTCTTGTGGGTGGTGGTGGTGACCACGTGGGCGTGGGGCAGCGGGCTCGGATAGAGACCCGCGGCGACCAGGCCGGCCACATGGGCCATGTCCACCAGCAGCCAGGCCCCGACCTCGTCGGCGATGGTGCGGAAACGGCGCCAGTCGACCACCCGCGAGTAGGCGGAGAAGCCGGCGATGATCAGCTTGGGCCGGTGCTCCCGGGCCAGGCGCTCGACCTCGGCGTAGTCGATCTCGCCGGTCGCCGGGTTCAGGCCGTACTGCACGGCGTGGTAGTGCTTGCCGGAGAAGTTGGGGGCGGCGCCGTGGGTCAGGTGGCCGCCGTGGGCCAGGCTCATGCCCAGCACGGTATCGCCCGGGCTGACCAGGGCCATGAAGGCCGCGGCGTTGGCCTGGGCCCCGGAGTGGGGCTGGACGTTGGCGTAGTCGGCACCGAACAGGTCGCAGGCGCGCTCGATGGCGAGTTTCTCGACCTTGTCGACGAACTCACAGCCGCCGTAGTAGCGCTTACCGGGATAGCCCTCGGCATACTTGTTGGTCAGTTGGGAGCCCTGGGCCACCATCACGTGCCGGCTGGCATAGTTCTCGGAGGCGATCAGTTCGATGTGGGCCTCCTGACGCACCGCTTCATCGGCGATGGCAGCAGCCAGGGCAGGGTCATAGGCGGCCAGGGAGGCCTGGGGGCGGTATCCTTCACGGTCGGTCATCTCGGGGCTCCGGCTTGTTGTCGTTGGCGAGATTCAATGGGTGCGTTCACCTGCCGCGATGGTATCCCCGCGGTCGAGATACCATGCTGCTTGCAAGCGTCACGACTCGATGCGTTTGCGACATCGCTGTCGTCTTTCCGACATGCGGCGTCAACGCAGGAAAAAGCGTGCCCCGGCTATCACCGGGGCACGCCGAAAGGGTTCGGGCGAGCGGCGTCCAGGACCGGGACGCCCGACCCGCTCAATACTCCACCACCACGTCACCCAGCGGCTTGCTGCAGCAGGAGAGGATATAGCCCTCGGCGACGTCCTCGTCGGTGATGCCGCCGTTATGCTCCATCTCGACCTGGCCGGAGGTGAGCGGGACCCGGCAGGTACCGCAGATGCCCATGCCGCAGGCCTTGGGGATATGCAGCCCGAGCTTGGCGGCGGCGGCATGCACCGTCTCGCCCGGCTGGATACGCACGCTCTTGCCGGTGGCGGTGAAGTCGACGCTGAGCATCTCGGCGACGTCCAGCTCCTCGGCCTGCGCCTCGGCCAGCTCGGCATGCTCGAGCGCCTCCTCCTGCACATCGGCCGGGGTGGCACCGAAGGACTCCTCGTGGTAGTGGCTCATGTCGAAGCCGTTGTTCTTGAGCAGGTTCTTGACGGCGTTCATGTAGGGCGTGGGGCCACAGCAGAAGATCTCCCGCTCCAGGAAATCCGGCGCCATCAGCTCCAGCATCTGCTGGCTGAGGTAGCCACGGAAGCCGGCCCAGGCCTCGCCCAGCGCGTCGCTGTGCTCGCAGACGATATGCAGCCTGAATTCGGGAATGCGCGAGAAGATGTGCTCCAGCTCGCGGTGGTAAATGATGTCCTTGGGGGTGCGCGCGCTGTGCACGAACTCGATATCCACGGCAGAATTGGTATCGAAGAACCAGCGCGCCATGGACATCAAGGGGGTGATACCCACGCCGCCGGAGAGCATCAGGATCTTCTCCGCCGGGTAGTCGATGGCATTGAAGTTGCCCACCGGACCATGCACCGCCAGCTCGTCACCCGACTTGAGATTGTCGTGGAGCCAGTTGGAAACCTTGCCCCCGGGCACCCGCTTGACGGTGATCGAGAAGCTGTAGGGCACCGAGGGCGAGCTGGAGATGGTGTAGGAGCGCATGATCGGCTCGCCGTCGATCTCCAGCTCCAGGGTCACGAACTGACCGGGCTTGAAGAAGAACAGCACCGGCTGCTCGGCCATGAAGCAGAAGGTGCGTACGTCCCAGGTCTCCTGGATCACCTTGACGCAGCGCACCAGGTGGCGGCCGTTGGTCCAGGTCTGGGTCGTGACGGGGTTGAGAAAGTTCATTGTCATTTTCGTGTCGCCTGGGATGCACCATGGGAGGCTCCGACCTCGGCGCCAGCGCCTGTCGTTGGGCGGAATTCTGCGCCAGTCGACGGCGTCTCTACTTGTCTGTCAGCGACACGGCCATATCCATGATTTCCACCCTCCTCGCTTTTTCTCGAACCGGGCGTCGCACCTGCATCGAAGCTTGTCGCCGGCAGGCAATTCTACATCCGGCGGCTGATTCAAACTCGCCCTGTCTTCACCCGACGTCGCGCCTGCCGTGTGCGCGACGGCATGCCTCCCACAACATCAACAATCCGCCCGATGCCGCACGCGCGGCCTGCAAGAGGAAGTGTTTCCATGGATCCGATTTCCCACCTCCATCTGGACGATGACCTGGCCCCGGCACGCGAGGCCGCCAGCGCCATGCTTGCCGGCCGCGCGCGAAACTTCTCGCTGCCCCAGCCGTTCTACAACGACGCCCGGTTGTTCGCCCTGGACATGCAGGAGATCTTCGGCAAGGAGTGGCTGTTCGCCGGCATGACCTGCGAGATCCCCGCCAAGGGCAATTACATCACCCTGGAGATCGGCGACAACCCGGTGATCCTGGTGCGCGGCAACGACGGCGCGGTACACGGCTTCCACAACGTCTGCCGTCACCGCGGCTCGCGGCTGTGCGTCAGCGACAAGGGCAAGGTGGCCAAGCTGGTCTGCCCCTACCACCAGTGGACCTACGAGCTCGACGGCCGGCTGCTGTTCGCCGGCAGCGACATGGGCAGGGACTTCGACCTCGGCCAGTACGGGCTGAAGCCGGTGCACGTGCGCACGGCAGGCGGTTTCATCTTCGTCAGCCTGGCCGAGCAGCCGCCGGCCATCGACGACTTCCTGGTGACGCTGGAGCACTACCTCGAGCCCTACGACATGGCCAACGTCAAGGTCGCGGTGGAGTCCTCCATCGTCGAGCAGGCCAACTGGAAGCTGGTCATCGAGAACAACCGCGAGTGCTACCACTGCAACGGCGCCCATCCGGAGCTGCTCAACTCGCTGCAGGAGTTCGACGATACCGACGACCCCCGCGCCACGCCCGCCTACAAGGCGCTGGTGGCGAAGAAGCAGAGCGACTGGGACGACCAGCAGGTGCCCTGGCAGCTCAAGCGCTTCGGCAAGCGCAACCGCCTGACCCGCACGCCGCTGCTCGACGGCATCGTCTCCATGACCATGGATGGCCAGCCGGCGTGCAACAAGCTGATGGGCCGACTCGAAAGCCCCGACATGGGCTCGCTGCGCATCCTGCACCTGCCCAACTCCTGGAACCACTTCATGGGCGACCACGCCATCGTCTTCCGCGTGCTGCCGCTGGGCCCGCAGGAGACCCTGGTGACCACCAAGTGGCTGGTACACAAGGATGCCGAGGAGGGGGTCGACTACCATCCCGAGACGATGCGCCGGGTATGGGACGCCACCAATGCCCAGGACAAGCGGCTGGCCGAGGAGAACCAGCGCGGCATCAACTCCAAGGCCTACGAGCCCGGCCCCTACTCCGAGACCTACGAGTTCGGCGTGATCGACTTCATCGACTGGTACAGCGAGCAGATGCAGGAGAACCTGGGTCACACGGCACCGCATCTGCAGGTAGTACGGGGCTGATCCCGCCACAATAACCAACCCGACGGGGCCCGCCATCGTGCGGGCCCCGTCGTTTCAGTGCGCGCCCCCTGGGGCGCACAGGAAAAAGCGCCCCCGGTTCGCTCGAACCGGGGGCGCCTCACGGCAAGGGCCGGAAGCTCGTCATCTCAAGGCGGGCAGCAGGAAACGCTCCAGCGCGGCCCGCACCGAGGGCAGCATGATATCGGTCTGGCCGCCGAGCTCCTGCACCAGCTCCTGGAGCCCGGGCACGCCCACCTCGCCGTGCTTGAGCAGTGCCATGCGGGCGCAGGTCTCCGGGCTGGCTCCCTCGGGGATGCGGATGCCGAGCGCCACCAGGCGATCACGGAAATCATCGCCGTCGATCAGGTCGACGATCATCATGGGTCTACCCTCCTACGGCTCCGTCGTGGCCGTCTGCGTGACATGGCACGACCGCCTCATTCGCTCTCTACCGGCACCGGCGCTTTCGCGCGGCTCAAGCGGCAGGCGGCATACTTGAACTCCGGGATCTTGCCGAACGGGTCGAGCGCCGGGTTGGTCAGGATATTGGCCGCCGCCTCCACGTAGCAGAAGGGCACGAACACCAGGCCCTCCGGCATCAGCGGGTCGACCCGGGTCTTCAGGGTGATGGCCCCGCGCCGGGTGGTGATGGTGATCGGCTCGCCCGGCGCCATGCGCAGGCGCACCAGCTCCGCCGGCGCGAGGCTCGCCACCGCCTCGGGCTCGAGGTCGTCGAGCACCCGGGCGCGGCGGGTCATGGAGCCGGTGTGCCAGTGCTCCAGCTGGCGCCCGGTGGTCAGCACCGTGGGGTAGTCGCCATCGATGGGCTCGTCCGGCGGCAGCGGCCGGGTCGGGGCGAACTTCGCCCGCCCGCTCTCGGTGGGGAAGGTGTCGGAGAACACCACGTCCGCCCCGGGGGCGTCGTCGGCCGGACAGGGATAGGTCACCGAGCTCTCGCGCTCCAGGCGCTCCCAGGTGATATGGTCGAGCGACGGCATGCCCTGCTTCATCTCGGCGAACACCTCGCGGGGATGGGCGTAGTGCCAGCCCAGGCCGAAGCGGTTGGCGATCTCCTGGATGATCCACCAGTCGGGCTTCGCCTCGCCGGGCAGCGGCACGGCGGTACGCCCCAGCTGCACCTGGCGATTGGTGTTGGTAACGCTGCCGTCCTTCTCCGGCCAGGCCGAGGCCGGCAGGATCACGTCGGCGAACTGGGCGGTCTCGGTGACGAACAGGTCCTGCACCACCAGGTGCTCGAGCTTGGCCAGCGCCGCGCGGGCATGGTCGAGGTCCGGATCGGACATCGCCGGGTTCTCGCCCTGGATGTACATCCCCTTGATGGTCCCCGCCGCGATGGCATCCATGATCTCCACCACGGTGAGCCCCGGTGTTTCGTCAAGCGGGGTGTTCCACAGCTCCTCGAAGGCGCTGCGCACCTGGGCGTCGGTGACCGGCTGGTAGTCGGGCAGCACCATGGGGATCAGGCCGGCGTCCGAGGCCCCCTGGACGTTGTTCTGGCCACGCAGCGGGTGCAGGCCGGTGCCGGGGCGCCCGGTCTGGCCGCAGGCCAGCGCCAGCGAGATCAGGCAGCGCGCGTTGTCGGTGCCGTGCACGTGCTGGGAGATGCCCATGCCCCAGAAGATCATCGCCTTGTCGGCGGTCGCATAGAGCCGGGCCATCTCGCGGATCAGCGACGGCGCGACGCCGCAGGCGGGCGACATGGCCTCGGGGGTCAGGTCGCGCACATGGGCCTTGAGCGCCTCGAAGCCTTCGGTGTGGCCGTCGATATAGGCCTGGTCGTAGAGCCCCTCGCTGACGATCACGTTGAGCATGGCGTTGTAGAGCGAGACGTCGCCGCCGGGGGTGAAGCGCACGCTCAGGTGGGCGTAGGCGTCCAGCGCCTGGCCCCGCGGGTCGAGGATGATCAGCTTGGTGCCGTTTCTGGCCGCCTGCTTGAAGTAGGTGGCCGCCACCGGGTGGTTGATCGCCGGGTTGCAGCCGGTGAGGATCACCACGTCGGCCTGCAGCGCCTGCATGAACGACGCCGTCACCGCCCCCGAGCCGATGCACTCCATCAGCGCCGCCACCGAGCTGGCGTGACACAGCCGGGTGCAGTGGTCGACGTGGTTGCTGCCGAAGCCGGTGCGCACCAGCTTCTGGAACAGCCAGGCCTCCTCGTTGGAGCACTTGGCGCTGCCGAAGCCGGCCAGGCCGTCGGGCCCGTGGGCCGACTTGATCGCCTTCAGGCCGTCGGCGGCGACATCCAGCGCCTCCTCCCAGCTCGCCTCGCGGAAGTGGGTCAGCGGATCCCCCGGGTCGAAGTCGGGATCGAGTCCCTTGGGGATGCCGGCCCGACGGATCAGCGGCCGGGTGAGCCGCGTGGGGTGGTTGGGGTAGTCGAAGCCGAAGCGCCCCTTGACGCACAGGCGGTTCTCGTTGGACGGCCCGTCACGCCCCTCGACGAACAGGATCTTCTCGTCCTTGATGTGGTAGGTGAGCTGGCAGCCCACCCCGCAGTAGGGGCAGACCGAGTCGACGGTGCGATCGGCGGCCTTGGAGTCGCCGCGCCCGGCGGCGTCGATCAGGGTGGCCGGCATCAGCGCCCCGGTGGGGCAGGCCTGGACACACTCGCCGCAGGCCACGCAGGTGCTCTCGCCCATGGGGTCGTCGAAATCGAAGACGATCTTCGAGGCCGCCCCGCGATGGGCCAGGCCGATGACGTCGTTGCCCTGCACCTCGCGGCAGGCGCGCACACAGAGGTTGCACTCGATGCAGGCATCGAGATTGACGTTCATCGCCGAATGCGTGGTGTCCCGGGTGAGTGACCCCTCCCGGGGGGCCACGTGGTGGACGCTGCCCTCCCGGTGGGATGGCAGCCGTTCGCGCACCGCGGTGGCGTCGATGGCGAGCGCCTCGGCCATATCCCAGAAGTGGCTCGAGCGGTCGGGGCTGGCGTCGCGCTCGGGCTGGTCGGCGATCAACAGCTCCATCACGCCTTCGCGGGACACGCGGGCGCGCTCGGAGGTGGCGCTCTTGACCACCATGCCGGGGGCCGCCTCGCGCAGGCAGCTCGCCGCCAGCACCCGCTCGCCCTCGATCTCCACCATGCAGGCGCGGCAGTTGCCATCGGCGCGGTAGCCGGGGGCCTCCTTGAAGCACAGATGGGGGATGGTCTCGCCGGCGCGCTTGGCCACCTGCCACAGGGTCTCGCCCCGGTAAGCGCTCACTTCGGCGCCATCCAGCGTCAGGGTAAAGGTCTCTTGTGCCATGGTCTGCCTCCTACCCCTTCACGATCACGTTCTGGCTGGCGAGTTCACTGCGGAAATCCCGCAGCAGCCCCAGCACCGGATTGGGGGCCGCCTGGCCCAGACCGCAGATGGAGGCGTCCATCATCACCTGCGACAAGCGCTCGAGCTCGTCGACCCGCCACTCGTCGCGCTCGAGCAGGGTCAGCATCTTCTCGGTGCCGACCCGGCACGGCGTGCACTGACCGCAGGACTCGTCGGCGAAGAAGGCCAGCAGGTTGGTGGCCACCGCCCGCAGGTCGTCCCGGTCGGACAGCACGATGATCGCCGCCGAGCCGATGAAGCAGCCCGCTTCCTGCAGGGTGTCGAAATCCAGCGGGATATCGGCCTTGCTCGCCGGGAGTATCCCCCCGGAGGCGCCGCCGGGCAGGTAGCCGGCGAGCCGGTGGCCGTCGGCCATGCCGCCGCAGTACTCCTCGATCAGCTCGTTGAGGGTGATGCCGGCGGGGGCCAGATGAACGCCGGGGCGCTTGACCCGACCGGAGACCGAGAAGCTCCTGAGCCCCGAGCGGCCGTGACGGCCGTGGCCGGCGAACCAGTCGGCCCCCTTCTCCCAGATCAGCGGGATCCAGTAGACGGTTTCGACGTTGTTGACCAGGGTCGGGCGGTCGAAGAGCCCCTTCTGAGCGACGAAGGGTGGACGGTGGCGCGGCTTGCCGGGCTTGCCCTCCAGCGACTCGATCATCGCCGACTCCTCGCCGCAGATGTAGGCGCCGGCGCCGCGGCGCAGCACGATGTAGCCCGGCGGCACCAGGGCCGCGGCCTCGAGCTCGGCGATCGCTTCGTGAAGCACCCGGTGCAGGCCGGGGTATTCGTCGCGCAGGTAGATGTAGAGTGCCTCGGCCTCCACCGCCCAGGCGCTGACCAGCGCCCCCTCGAGGAAGCGGTGCGGGGAGCGCTCCAGGTAATAGCGATCCTTGAAGGTGCCGGGCTCGCCCTCGTCGGCGTTGATCGCGCAGTAACGCGGCCCGGGTTCCTGGCGCACGAAGTACCACTTCTTGAAGGTGGGGAAGCCCGCACCGCCCAGGCCGCGCAGATTGGCGGTCTCCAGCGCCTGCATCAGGGCCTCCACCGTCACCCTGTCGGCGCGGCAGTCGGCGAGCAGCCGGTAGCCGCCCCGCTCACGGTAGTCGTCGAGGCGCTGCCAGAGGATCGCCTCGGGGTGGAAGTGGCCGGTGTCGACCACCGACTCGACGCCCTCGCGGGTAGCGAACAGCACGTGGTGATGCCCCACCTCGACCACCGGCGCGGTCTCGCAGCGCCCCATGCAAGGCGCGCGCACCACCCGCACCCGGGCCGGATTGACGCCCGCCTTGAGCTCGGCCTCGAGGGTGGCGGCACCGGCGAGCTGGCAGGAGAGCGAGTCGCAGACGCGGATCGTCGTCTCCGGCGGCGGCGTCTGGTCGTCGTGCACCACGTCGAAGTGGGCATAGAAGGTGGCGGTCTCGTAGACCGCGGCCATGGGCAGGTTCATGTACGCAGCCAGTGCCCGGAGGTTCACCAGCGACAGGTAACCATGGGCGTCCTGGATGGCGTGCAGGTGCTCGATCAGCAGGTCACGGCGGCGCAGCTCGGCGTCCTTTCGCTCGTCGCCGAGCAGCTGACGCAACGCCGCCAGGGCCACGGGGGGCAGATCGCGGCCACGGGGCCTGCCGCGGAAACGGCGTTTGGGGTTGACGGTCTCGACGGTCATGGGCGAACTCGTTGTTATCGGTGGGCCTTGCCTGACTTGCATGTTCGCACCGGCTCCGGGCAGGGGCAATGCCCGACAGGCCGCTGGATAGCCCTGAGACATGCAGGAGTCGTTCCGGGGCAGACCCCGGCGTGTCGCCGGGGATCGTGGTCGGCAGGCCCGGGGAGATCCGTCCCCGGGCCGTGCGGGCTCAGGCAGCGACGCTGCCGTGGGGGTCGATGACGAATTTCTTCGCGGCGCCGCCGTCGAAGTCGGCGTAGCCCTGCGGGGCCTCGTCCAGGGTGATCATCTGGACATTGACCGCATCGGCGATCTTGACCTTGCCGAACAGGATCGCCTGCATCAGCGGGCGATGGTACTTCATCACCGGACACTGCCCCGTATGGAAGCTATGCGACTTGGCCCAGCCGAGGCCGAAGCGCATGCTCAGCGCGCCCTGCTTGGCGGCTTCGTCGGCCGCACCGGGATCTTCGGTCACGTAGAGGCCCGGGATGCCGATCTGGCCACCGGCACGGGTCAGCGACATGGCCGAGTTCAGCACGGTGGCCGGCGCTTCCTTGCCGTGGTTGCAGCCACAGGCATGGGCCTCGAAGCCGACGCAGTCGACGAAGCAGTCGACCTCGCGCTCGCCGAGGATCACCTCGAGCTTGTCGGCGATGTCGCCGTCCTGGGTCAGGTCGATGGTCTCGCAGCCGAAGCTGCGGGCCTGGGCCAGGCGCTCCTCGATCATGTCGCCGACGATCACGCAGGCCGCCCCCAGCAGCTGGGCGGAGACCGCCGCCGCCAGACCCACCGGGCCGGCACCGGCGATATAGACGGTACTGCCGGGCCCGACGCCGGCGGTGACGCAGCCGTGGAAGCCGGTGGGGAAGATGTCCGAGAGCAGGGTCAGGTCGCGGATCTTCTCCATGGCCTGGTCGGCGTCCGGGAACTTCAGAAGGTTGAAGTCGGCGTAGGGCACCATGACGTACTCGGTCTGGCCGCCGACCCAGCCACCCATGTCCACGTAGCCGTAGGCCGCGCCGGGACGCGCCGGGTTGACGTTGAGGCAGATGCCGGTCCGACCCTCCTTGCAGTTGCGGCAGCGGCCGCAGGCGATGTTGAACGGCACCGAGACCAGATCGCCCGGCTGGATGAATTCCACATCGCGCCCGCACTCGACGACGAGGCCGGTGATCTCGTGGCCCAGCACCAGGCCGGACGGCGCGGTGGTACGGCCGCGCACCATGTGCTGATCGCTGCCACAGATGTTGGTGGTGACGACTTTCAGGATCACGCCGTGGTCGCATTTGCGATTGCCGAGGGCGAGTTCCGGATAGGGAATGGATTCGACGTCGACCTTACCCGGGCCCTTGTAGACGACTCCGCGATTGGCTGCACTCATGGCTGGCTTCCTTCATGTCTTGTTGTAGGGAGCGGCGCAAGCGCCACCCCGAGACTTTACCGGTACCGCTCACCGGGATTGTTCCCGAATGAGTCATCGCCATGCGTGATCGCGACATGCCCTTCATCCTGATTGATCGTGTGTGCGGGTGGATAGCCGGAGGTCGCTTTCACGACACCCCCCTGGCCCGGCAGGCCCAACAATGCACGGGCCCCGAGATGCCGGAGCATCCCCGGGGACCAACAACAACACCCAAGGAACCCCGATGAAGACCGACGACGACCCGATCCTGTCGCCCGGACAGGACAATACCCAGATCTTGGGGCTGGATTTCCACCACCCCGTCTTTCCTCTCTCGGCGCTGGCCATCCTGGCCTTCATTCTCTATGCGCTGATCTATCCCGATGCCGCCAATACCCACCTGACCTCGGCCCGTGGCTGGTCCATCGAGCACTTCGATTGGCTGTTCATGATCGCCGGCAACCTCTTCGTGCTGCTGTGTATCGTGCTGATCGTGCTACCGATGGGGCGGATCCGCCTCGGCGGCGACGAGGCCCGGCCGGAGTACTCGACCACCTCCTGGTTCGCCATGCTGTTCGCGGCGGGCATGGGCATCGGCCTGATGTTCTGGAGCGTGGCCGAGCCGGTGGCCTACTACACCGACTGGTACGGCACCCCGCTCAACGCCGCCGCCCATACCCCGGCCGGGGCCAGCGCGGCCATGGGCGCCACCATGTTCCACTGGGGCCTGCACCCCTGGGCGATCTACGGCGTGGTGGGGCTGTCGCTGGCCTTCTTCGCCTACAACCGCGGCCTGCCGCTGACCCTGCGCTCGGCCTTCACGCCGATCCTCGGCGACCGGGTACGCGGCTGGTTCGGCCATGTCATCGACATCGTCGCGGTGCTGGCGACCATCTTCGGCCTGGCCACCTCGCTGGGCTTCGGCGCCTCCCAGGCGGCGGGTGGCCTCAACTACCTGTTCGATATCCCCAACACCATCGGCACCCAGCTCGCCATCATCATCGGCGTCACGGTGGTCGCGCTGTTCTCGGTGTGGCGGGGCATCGACGGTGGGGTCAAGCTGTTCTCCAATATCAACATGGTGATCGCCCTCGCGCTGCTCGTCTTCGTGGTCATCACCGGTTCCACCCTGCTGTTCCTCAACGGGCTGTGGAACACCACCCTCGCCTATGTCAGCCACATCGTGCCGCTCTCCAACTGGATCGGCCGCGACGACACCACCTGGTACCACGGCTGGACGGTGTTCTACTGGGCCTGGTGGATCTCCTGGTCGCCCTTCGTCGGCATGTTCATCGCCCGGGTCTCGCGCGGCCGTACGGTGCGCGAGTTCCTGACCGCCGTGCTGGTGGTACCGACCCTGGTCACCATCGTCTGGATGAGCGCCTTCGGCGGCACCGCCCTGACCCAGTCGGCGGCCGGCGTCGGCGAACTTGCCAATGGTATCAGCGACGTCTCCCTGGCGATGTTCCAGATGCTCGAGCACCTGCCGCTGACCACCCTGACCTCCAGCCTGGCGATCCTGCTGGTGCTGATCTTCTTCATCACCTCCTCGGACTCCGGTTCGCTGGTGATCGACAACATCACCGCCGGCGGCAAGACCGATGCGCCCCGCGGCCAGCGGGTCTTCTGGGCCACCCTGGAAGGGGTGATCGCCGGCATCCTGCTCTATGGCGGCGGCAGCACCGCGCTCGGCGCCCTGCAGGCGGGGGCCGTGGCCACCGGCCTGCCCTTCACCCTGATCCTGCTGGTGATGGCTTACAGCCTGGTCAAGGGGCTGCGGGAAGAGCAGAGAAGGCTGGTGCTGGCCAAGGCAACCGGCTGAACCGTGCGGCCCCGGCCCTCCGGAGCCGGGGCGCGACCCCTGAAACGCAACGACCCCGGCAACGCCGGGGTCGTTGCGTTATGGACCTCGCGCCACGACTCGGCATCGGGGCGCTCGAGAGGGCTCGACCTCGGGGGAGCGAACGGGCATGGTAGTGCTTTCCACCCTGGCCCTTCGTCGAGGCGGCGAGTGCGCCCCTACCCGTCGTGGGAGCACGGCGCGACGAGAGCTCATGGTCACCCAAGTCGAGGAGGTAGCACCGATGTCGACCCCGTTCACCCGATGCCTGGGCCTGGCCGGCCTGTTGTCTCTGCTGGCCCTGGCCCCCCCTGCCTTCGCCCAGCAGACCTCGCCGGGGGGCGCCGAGGCCGATGTCACCACCGAGCAATTCCGTGACTGGGAGGTCGTCTGTCCGAGCGCGGGCGGGGGCAACTGCACGATGTACCAGGTGGTCAACCACCCGGAGGGCGACCACCCCCTGATGCAGGTGATCGTGGCGTATCCGCCGCAGCTCGACGGTCCGGCGATGACCTTCCTGCTGCCGCTCGGCGTGCATCTCGCCTCGGGCCTGCAGCTCAGCGTGGGTGACGAAGCCCCGGCCCAGTTCCCCTACCAGGCCTGCCTGCAGCAGGGTTGCCGTGCCGACCTGCCCGTCGAGTCGTCCCTGCTCCAGGCACTGCGCGCCGGCAGCACGGCCACCCTGAGCCTGATCGATCCCCGTGGCAACCGCATCGACCTGGATATCTCGCTGATGGGCTTCACCGACGCCCATGGCCGGATCGCCCCCTGAAGGCGGGCCCCTCATGCGCAAGCCCCGGCACTGTGGCCGGGGCTCATCATGGGTCGCGGGTGACGCCTCCGGCCGCTACCGCAGCACGCCCTCCTCCTCGAGCAGCTTGAGGATCGCCTCGGCGCCCTGCTCGGGCGTCACCTCGGTGAGCACCTGACCGGAACCGCCCTCGGCCTTGGCGGCGGCGGCCTTGAAGCGCTCGCGGGCCGAGGCGGCCTTGACGATCTTGAGACGCTTGGGGCGCTTGCGTGCCGGCGAGAGCGTCCACTCGGCCAGGGCCTCGTCCATCACCGCCTCCTCGGCGCCGGGCTCCAGCCGCGCACGGCGTGCCGGGCCGAAGGCGCTCTGGCGCGCCGCGGGGGCGGCGCCGTCCACGGTGATGATGGCCGGCAGCCGCACCCGAAGGCGTCGCCGCTGGCCCCGGGGCAGGGCCTGCAGCACCGTCGCCACACCGTTCTCGATGCCTTCCACCTCGGCCAGGCCATTGACCAGCGGCCAGCCCAGGCGCTCGGCCAGGGCATAGGGCAGCAGCCCCGAGCCCTCGCCGCGCTCGGCGCGTGCCCCGGCGATCACCAGTTGCGGCGGTGCCGCGGCGAGTCGCCGGGCCAGGGCCGGCACCACGTCGGCCCCTGCCGGCTGCTCCACCAGGGTCAGCTGGTCCAGCCCCATCCCGAGGTACCCTCGCAGGGCGGTCTCGCTGTCGTCGCCACCGGGGCCGGCGTGCAGCAGGCGCACCCGGGCACCCGGCAGCGCCAGCGCCACCTCGACACCGCGGGCATCCTGATCGGCACGACGCGCCCGGCCGGTGACCGGGTGACGGCCCACCGAGACCAGCACCGCCACCTCGAAGGCTTGATGTTCAGGCTGCATCGCGACGCCCTCCGCTCTGTTGTTCCGCTCGCCGTGTTGCCACCCGTTCGACCAGGGCGGCGAGGATCTCGGCGGCATCGCCGATCACCGCGAGATCGGCACGCTTGATCATGTCGCAGCCGGGGTCGCGGTTGATCGCCACCACCTTGTCGCAGCTCTGAATGCCCTGCAGGTGCTGGATGGCACCACTGATGCCCACCGCCACATAGACCCGGGCGGTGACCCAGGTGCCGGTGGCGCCCACCTGGCGATCCCGCGGCATGAAGCCGTCGTCCACGGCCACCCGCGAGGCCCCCTCGGTGGCCCCGAGGACTTCGGCGGCACGATGGTAACCGTCCCAGTCCCTGACGCCGTTGCCGGCGGAGAGGATGAACTCGGCCTCGGCCAGGGCGACGCCGGCGGGATCGACCGCCACCTGGCCCAGGTCCTCGATACGCGAGAAGGCGCTGGGAATCACCTCCGCCAGGCTCAGGGGCTCGGCGGCGTGACGGGTCTCGTCCACCGGCTCGGCGCACTCGGCGAGCGCCAGGGCGACCCGCGGCAAGGGCCGCTGGATATCCAGGCTCTCCGCCGCGCCGCGGGCGGTACAGCGCCAGCCGGACTCGGACGCCTCGAGCTGCCAGACGCCGGTGGCGGGCCGCTCGCCCAGGCGCATCGCCAGGCGACGGCCCAAGTCGGCCCCGCCCAGCGGGGAGTCGGGCAAGAGCCAGTGGCGCGGCGCCAGCTCCCGCTCCACGGCGGAGAGCGCCGCCAGCCGGGCCTCGGGCGCGAAGCCGGCATAGGCGTCGTCGGCGAGGTGCAGCAGGCGATCGATGCCCGCCTCGCCAAACGCCTCCTCCTTGTGCTCGCCGAACACCACGGCCAGCACGGCGCCGGGGCGCTCGGGGTCGGCATCGGCCAGGCGCCGGGCCAGGCCCAGCAGGTCCTTGTCGTGGCCAGAGAGGCGCCCGCCGGCGAGTTCCGGCACCACCGCCACCAGGAAGGCCGGGGCCTCGATGGTGACGTTGCGACGGCTATCCTGGGCCGCCTGCCGGGCACCGCCCGCGGCCTGGCCACCCTGCTGGGCGCCACTGCGGTCGATGCGCTTGACGCCATTGGGGCCGATGAAGCCGATGGCATGGGGATTCTTGCGAATGACCCCGTTGGGACCCAGCCACTCGCTAGCGGCCCCGCCACCCCCGATTTCTCCAAGTGCGGCGAGCACGCTCAGGTGCTCGGGATGCAGGCGGTTACGGGCAATCCACTCGCGACGTGGATCGCGGCGACGAATCTCGCTCATCAGATCACCTCCTCGGCCTGGGGCCGGTGGGTCGCACCGGCGGCGGGACGCGCCACCAGGGCGTCGGCCACCAGCTCGGCGATATCGCGCACCTCGGCGCTGGCATCCACCACCCCCTCCAGCATGGCGGTGCACTGAGGACAGCCCACCGCCACCAGCTCGGCGCCGGTCTCCCTGACGTCGTTCATGCGCATATCGGGAATCCGCCGCTCGCCGGGAATATCGGTGATCGGCGCCCCGCCGCCACCGCCGCAGCAGCGCGAGCGGAAGCCGGAGCGTTCCATCTCCTTGACCTCGATGCCCAGCGCCTTGAGCACGTTGCGCGGCGCCTCGTATTCGCCGTTGTAGCGGCCCAGGTAGCAGGGGTCGTGATAGGTGACGCTGCCGCCCTTCCAGGGCGCGAAGGCCAGCCGGCCGGCGTCATACAGCTCGGCGATAAAGGTGCTGTGGTGGTTCACCCGATAGTTGCCACCCAGCTCGCCGTACTCGTTGCCCAGCACATGGAAGCTGTGGGGGTCGCAGGTGACGATGCGCTGGAAGCGGTACTTCGCGAGGGTGGCGATATTGCGCCTGGCCAGGGACTGGAAGGTCGCCTCGTCGCCCAGGCGCCGCGCCACGTCGCCGCTGTCGCGCTCCTCGGTGCCCAGCACCGCGAACTCCACCTCGGCGGCGCGCAGCACCTTGACCAGGGCCCGCAGGGTGCGCTGGTTGCGCATATCGAAGGCGCCGTCGCCCAGCCACAGCAGCACCTCGGCCTGCTTGACGTCGGCCATCAGCGGCAGGTTGAGGTCCGCCGCCCAGTGCAGCCGCGAGCCGGGGTCGAAGCCGCCGGGGTTGTCGGTGGCGATCAGATTGTCGAGCACCTCGGCCCCCTTGTTGGGGGTATTGCCGTGCTCCAGGGTCAGGAAGCGGCGCATGTCGACGATGGCGTCGACGTGCTCGATCATCATCGGGCACTCCTCGACGCAGGCACGGCAGGTGGTGCAGGACCACAGGGTCTCGGCATCGACCAGGGCCTTGCCCTCGCGAGCCACGATCGGCCCATGGGGATTGCCATGGTGCTCGCCTACCGGCTTGCCGGGGTAGGGGCTGCCGGCGTAGTTGGCATCGCTGCCACCGGCCAGGCCGACGACCATGTCCTGGATCAGCTTCTTGGGGTTGAGCGGCTGGCCCGCGGCGAAGGCCGGGCAGACCGCCTCGCAGCGCCCGCACTGCACGCAGGCGTCGAAGCCGAGCAGCTGGTTCCAGGTGAAGTCGGCGGGCGTCTCGACGCCCAGCTTGGCGTCGGAAGCGTCCAGATCCAGCGCCTTGAGGCCGGTCGAGCGGTTGCCCTCACCGAAGCGCTCGGGGCGACGGTGGAAGGCCAGGTGCAGGGCGCCGGCGAAGGCGTGCTTCATGGGCCCGCCCCAGGTCATGCCGAAGACCATCTCGCCCAGGCCCCAGACCACCACCGCGGCCAGTACCAACGCCAGGATCCAGCTACCGAAGTCGGCGGGCAGCAGGCCCACCGTCGGCAGGGTGATCAGGAAGACGCCCAATGAGAAGGCCATCAGGCTCTTGGGCAGGCGCATCCAGGGGCCCCTGGACAGGCGCGCCGGTGGATTGCGGCGCCGCTTGGCCACGAACAGGCTGCCCACGAACATAGTGGCGCTGGCCGCCAGCAGCAACCAGCCCAGCACGCCCTGGGCCAGGCCCAGGCCATGCACCAGGATCATCAGCACGGCAGCGGCCACGAAGCCACCGGCGGTGGCCACGTGGGTATTGGACATCACCTTGTCGCGCCCCACCACATGGTGCAGATCGACCAGGTAGCGGCGCGGCATGGCCGCCAGCCCCTTGAGCAGCGGCACGGCAGAGGGCCGCCCCTGGCGCCACAGGCGAACGCGCCGCCAGGCGCCGATCACCGCCAGCGCCAGGGCGGCGAAGATCAGGATCGGCAACAGAGTCTCGAGCATGGTACTCACCTCATGTCTGGAACGACTAGCTTGAGCGACGAGGCTGCTCCGGCGACAGGCCTCTGCGAGGGCGCTGTGAACCCGTCCCTGGGCGCTACATTTGCCATCCATGGCAAATGACCCTCGCTACGGCCTGCCCCCCGGCGCCTGCGTCTCCGGCTTCGCGCTCGAGTTAAAAGTCCTTGCAGATCCGCAGGGCGTCGTAGATGGCCGCATGGGTATTGCGCGGCGCCGTGCAGTCGCCCAGGCGGAACAGCAGGAAGCCGTCGCCCGCCTCGCTCAGGCAGGGCTGGGGCTGGATGGCGTAGAGCGCCTCCAGGTCCAGCTGGCCCTTGTTGCGGGACTGTTCCTTGAGGGCATAGTAGAGGCCCTCGTCGGGACGCACGCCGTTCTCCACCACCACCTGGTCGACCACCCGCTCCTCCAGGGCGCCGGTGTACTCGTTCTCGAGCACCGCCACCAGGCCGTCGCCCTCGCGGTAGACCTTGTGCAGCAGCAGGTCGGAGGTCATGATCACCTCCTTCTCGTAGAGGCTGCGGTAGTAGGTCGGGAAGGTGGTGCCGCCCACCGCCGCGCCCGGCTTGATGTCGTCGGTGACGATCTCCACCTTGGCGCCCTTGTCGGCCAGGTAGTCCGCCGCCGAGAGCCCGGAGAACTCGCAGATGGTGTCGTAGATCAGCACGTTCTTGCCCGGGGCGACCTTGCCCGAGAGGATGTCCCAGGTGCTGACCACCAGGCTCTCCTCGGGATTCTCCGAGTAGCCCCACTGCGGGTCCTGCTCCAGGAAGGGATGACCGCCGGTGGCCAGCACCACGATATCCGGGCGCAGGTCGAGCAGGGTCGCCTCGTCGGCGCGGGTGCCCAGGCGCAGGTCGACGTTCAGGCGCGCCAGCTCCAGCTGATACCAGCGGGTGATGCCGGCGATCTGGTCGCGCTGCGGGGCCTGGGCGGCGATGGTGATCTGCCCGCCGAGGCTATCTGCGGCCTCGAACAGGGTCACCTCATGGCCGCGCTCGGCGGCGACGCGGGCCGCCTCCATGCCGCCGGGGCCACCGCCCACCACCACCACCTTGCGCTTGGGTCCCTCGGACTTCTCGATGATATGCGGCAGGCCCATGTACTCGCGGGAGGTGGCGGCGTTCTGGATGCACAGCACGTCGAGGCCCTGATACTGGCGGTCGATGCAGTAGTTGGCGCCCACGCACTGCTTGATCTGGTCGATCTGGCCCATCTTGATCTTGGCGATCAGGTGCGGGTCGGCGATATGCGCCCGGGTCATGCCCACCAGGTCCACATAGCCACCCTCGAGGATGCGCTGGGCCTGGTTGGGGTCCTTGATGTTCTGGGCGTGGATCACCGGCACGCTGACCACTTCCTTGATGCCCGCCGCCAGGTGCAGGAAGGGCTCCGGCGGGTAGGACATGTTGGGAATGACGTTGGCCAGGGTGTTGTGGGTGTCGCAGCCGGAGCCGATCACGCCGAAGAAGTCCACCTGCCCGGTGGCATCGTAGTAGGCGGCGATCTGCTTCATGTCGTCGTGGGAGAGGCCGTCCGGGTGGAACTCGTCACCGCAGATGCGCATGCCCACCACGAAGTCGTCGCCGACCTCGGCGCGCACCGCCTTGAGCACCTCCATGCCGAAGCGCATGCGGTTCTCGAAGCTGCCGCCCCACTGGTCCTCGCGCTTGTTGACCCGCGGGCTCCAGAACTGGTCGATCAGGTGCTGGTGCACGGCGGAGAGCTCGACGCCGTCGAGGCCGCCTTCCTTGGCCCGGCGGGCGGCCTGGGCGAAGTCGCCGATGATGCGCCAGATCTCCTCCTCCTCGATGGTCTTGCAGGTGGAGCGGTGCACCGGCTCGCGGATGCCGGAGGGCGACAGCAGGGTCGACCAGTCGTAGCCGTCCCAGCGGGAGCGGCGCCCCATATGGGTGATCTGGATCATGATCTTGCCGCCGTGCTTGTGCACGGCATCGGCCAGGTTCTGGAAGTGCGGGATGATCCGGTCGGTGGAGAGGTTCACCGAGCTCCACCAGCCCTGGGGGCTGTCGATGGAGACCACCGAGGAGCCGCCGCAGATGCACAGGCCGCAGCCGCCCTTGGCCTTCTCCTCGTAGTACTTGACGTAGCGGTCGGTGGTCATGCCGCCGTCGGTGGCATGCACCTCGGCATGGGCGGTGCTGACGACCCGGTTACGGATGGTGAGCTTGCCGATCTCGATCGGCTGGAAGATCGCGTCGAATGCCATGGTTCTCTCTCCTCGTTCCCGGGACTTAGCGGGCGGTGCCGGTCAGCGGCTGGGTCTCGAAATAGCCCACCTCGCAGCCCTCTTCGGCGGCGCTCTGGGTCTGCTCGGCGACGGTGCGCAGGTCGCTGCCGCGGGCGGCGAGGATCTGGTCCATGGCACCGGCGAACCAGCCGGTGAACATGTACTCGATCTTGCGACCCACCTTGCCCAGCTGATAGACGAAGGCGCTGTGCTCCAGGCGCACCCGGCAGGTGCCGGCGTCGAGATCGATCACCTCGGTGATGAACTTGCCCCAGCCGCGCTGGGAGAGTCGCGTCATGTAGTGCTCGAACACCGCCTCGCCCTCGAGGCCATGGCACTCGGCCTCCTTCTCGCACCAGTGCCAGGCACTCTTGTAGCCAGCGTGGTAGAGGATCTCGGCGTATTTCTCGGCGCCCAGGGCTTCCTCGACGGCCATGTGATTGTTGATAAAGAAGTGCCGCGGCACATAGAGCATCGGCAGGGCATCGGTGGTCCAGACGCCGGTCTCGGCATCCACGTCAATGGGCAGTTCGGGGGCCATCTTGGTCACGGTGGTAGTCCTCTAAACTCGTTGTTCTTGGTCGTCAGTCGACAGGGGCTTTCCGGCGGCAGGGCTGCGAGGAGGCGCTGTGAACCCATCCCTGGGCGCTACCTCTTCCTTCCCTGGAAAAGGACCTCCTCTTCGGCCTGCCCCCGTCGCCCCCTCGGGCGATGCAAAGTGAGAAAGGTGTTATCAGGCGCCCCAGACGTCTTTGAGCACGCGCACCCAGTTCTCGCCCATGATCTTGCGGGTCTGCGATTCACTGAAGCCGCGACGCAACAGCGCCTCGGTGAGGTTGGGAAACTCGCCGATGGTACGGATGCCTTCGGGGTTGATGATCTTGCCGAAGCGGGTCAGGCGGCGGGCATAACCCTTGTCGTGGGTGAGCCACTCGAAGAAGTCCTGGCCGTGGCCCTGGGTGAAGTCGGTACCGATGCCGATGGCATCCTCGCCGACGATGTTCATCACGTACTCGATCGCCTCGACGTAGTCGTCGACGGTGGCGTCGACGCCGGCGCGCAGGAAGGGGGTGAACATGGTCACGCCGACGAAGCCGCCGCGGTCGGCGATGAACTTGAGCTCGGCGTCGGACTTGTTGCGCGGGTGCTCCTTGAGCCCGGAGGGCAGGCAGTGGGAGTAGCAGACCGGCTTGGTGGAGGCCTCGATCACCTCGGTGGAGGTCTTCTCGCCGACGTGGGAGAGGTCGCACATGATGCCCACACGGTTCATCTCGGCGACGATCTCGCGACCGAAGCCGGACAGCCCGCCGTCACGCTCGTAGCAACCGGTGCCCACCAGGTTCTGGGTGTTGTAGCACATCTGCACGATGCCCACGCCGAGCTGCTTGAAGACCTCGACGTAACCGATCTGGTCCTCGAAGGCGTGGGCGTTCTGGAAACCGTAGATGATGCCGGTCTTGCCCTCCTCCTTGGCCCGGGTGATGTCGGCGGTGGTGCGCACCGGATGCACCAGGTCGCTGCATTCGGCCATCAGGGCGCTGGACTTGACGATGTTGTCGACGGTGGCCTGGAATCCCTCCCACACCGAGACGGTGCAGTTGGCGGCGGTCAGGCCGCCGCGGCGCATGTCCTCGAACAGCTCGCGGTTCCACTTGGCGATGATCAGACCATCGATGACGATGGCGTCGTCGTGCAGCTCTCTGGGGGTCATGTCGGGGGCTCCGGGGTTGTGGTCGACTTGCCGGCAGCATATCCCCGGCCACCCCCGGTCCGGCGCTTGGAAGCGACGGAGAGAATTCCAAAAACGTCATCGCTTTCGCGATCGCGACGATAGCCATGCGCGAGAACCGCCATGAGCGAATGATAGTGCCAGGAAAGATAGTGCTAGAGCTGTTCCAGGTAGGCGATACCGCCCAGATTGCTCATCTGCTGGCGGATCCAGGCGCTGCGCCGCTCCACGTGAGGGCTGGGGCGGGCGGCGTCCCAGGCGCGCGGATTGGGCAGGATGGCGGCCAGGCGGCTGGCCTGGTAGGCAGTGAGCTGATCTGCCGAGACGCCGAAGTAGTGCTGGGCGGCGGCCTCCAGGCCGAAGACGCCATGGTCCCATTCGACGATGTTGAGATAGACCTCAAGGATGCGCTCCTTGGGCCACAGCGTCTCGATCAGCAGGGTGAACCAGGCTTCCAGGCCCTTGCGCAGCCAGCTGCGCCCGGTCCACAGGAAGAGGTTCTTGGCGGTCTGCTGGCTGATGGTACTCGCCCCGCGCAGGCGGTTGCCGTTGCGGCTGGCTTCCCAGGCGCGGCGCATCTCGTCGACATCGAAACCCCGGTGCATCGGGAAGCGCTGATCCTCGGCGGCGATCACCGCCAGCTTGGCATGGTCGGAGAGTGCCTCCCGGGCACGCCACTGGTGCTCGATGCGGATCGGCTCACGGGCCGCCCAGGACTGCACCTTGCGCTCGACCATCACCATGGAGCCGAACACCGGCAGCACCCGAAACAACAGCACCAGCAGCAGCGAGAGCCCGACGAAGCCGAGCAGCACCAGCGCCAGCAGGCGCCCCGCCCGGCGCCACGGCACACGGATCACGTCGGGGCCTCGCAAGGGGAAAGACCGGATGGCCGCAGGATTACGGCAAACCGCATCAAGCCCTCCTCATGGCTTCAACCGTACGCTGGCATAGGTGGGCTCGCCCCGTGCCTGGTCGAGGGCGACCACGGCACTGGAGACCGGTTCCAGCGGCACGGCCTCGAAGGCCGCCGCCCCCTGCAACAGGGCAGCCGCCTCCTTCTCCAGGGCCACCGGCGAGAGGTTGAGCGTGCCACTGCCCAGGCGCTCGTCGCGGGGCGGCATGCCGAAGAACTCCCGGTAGCACTTGGAAAAATGCGGTGTCGAGACGAAGCCGCAGGCCGAGGCCACCTCGATGATCGACATCGGGGTCTGCTTGAGCAGCTGACGGGCCCGGGTCAGGCGCAACTTGAGGTAGTAGCGCGACGGCGAGCAGTGCAGGTACTTCTGGAACAGCCGCTCCAGTTGACGGCGGGAGACGTCCACATAGTCGGCCAGCTCATCGAGGCCGATGGGCTCTTCCAGGTTGGCCTCCATCAGGGCGACGATCTCCAGCAGCTTGGGCTGGGTGGTGCCCAGCACGTGCTTGAGCGGCACCCGCTGGTGGTCGTGCTCGTTGCGCACCCGGTCGCAGATGAACATCTCCGAGATACCGGCAGCGAGTTCCCGGCCATGGTCGCGACCGATCAGGTTGAGCATCATGTCCAGCGGTGCGGTGCCACCCGAGGACGAGGCCCGGTCGCGGTCGATGGAGAACAGCCGGGTAGTCAGCACGACCCGTGGAAAGGCCTCCTGCATGGCGGCCAGGCACTCCCAGTGGATGCTGATCTCGTAGCCGTCCAGCAGCCCGGCCTTGGCCAGGGCCCAGCTGCCGGTACAGATGGCACCGAGTCGGCGGGAGAGCCGCGCCTGGGACTGCAGCCAGGTCACGTGCTCGCGCTGCACGCTGCGGCTCGGGCCGACACCGCCGCAGACAATGACCATGTCCAGCGTCAACGGCACCGTGATCGCCACGTCCGGGGTGACCTGCAGGCCATCGCTGGCCTTGACCGGCTCCCCGTCGACGCTCAGGGTGTACCAGCGGTAGAGTTCGCGACCGGCCAGTTGGTTGGCCATGCGCAGCGGCTCGATGGCGGAAGCGAGAGAGATGAGCGTGAAGTTGTCCAGCAGGAGGAAACCTAGGGTCTGCGTCCTGTCGTGGTCAGCGGGGGCTCGAGGATCGTGTTTCATCGTTGTCCCTCCAAACCCCGACGCCTCGCGAGGGTCGGTGTCACGATTTTCGGAGTTGTCGTTAGCTGCAAAAGCTCATGGCCAGGCCGGGAATCCCGACCCCACTGGCTGCCACCCTGCAGTGCCGCTGATAGTTGCACGTCGAAGGGGGGGAACACAATCGTTCCCTGACGCTTCGAGGGGCACTACCAGAACCGGGCCGGTATCGTCGCGATGCCAGCCGAAGCCCACGGCCCCGCCGCCCGCTCAGGCCTTGCTCAGATGCTCGGCGTGATAGCGCAGGTGGTCCTCGATGAAGGAGGCGATGAAGAAGTAGCTGTGGTCGTAGCCGGGCTGTCGCCGCAGCGTCAACGGGTGCTCGTGCTCGGCACACACCGCCTCCAGCCGTTCGGGCCTGAGCTGCTCATCGAGGAAGTCGTCCGCCTCGCCCTGATCGACGAACAGCGGCTGGCTCGAGGCGCCCCGGGCCACCAGCTCGCAGGCATCGTACTGAGTCCAGCTGCCAACGTCATCGCCCAGGTAGCCCGAGAAGGCCTTCTGGCCCCAGGGGCACTGGGTGGGGTTGACGATGGGGGCGAAGGCCGACACCGAGCGGTAGTGACCAGGACGGCGCAGCGCCATGGTCAGGGCACCGTGGCCGCCCATGGAGTGTCCGCTGATCGATTCGCGACCGTTGACCGGGAAGTGCTGGCGCACCACCGACGGCAGCTCCTCGGACACGTAGTCGTACATGCGGTAGTGCTGCTTCCAGGGTTCGCGGGTGGCGTTGACGTAGAAGCCGGCCCCGGAGCCGAAGTCATAGCTGTCGTGCTCACCGGGCAGGTCGGTGCCCCGGGGGCTGGTGTCCGGACAGACGATGGCGATGCCCAGCTCCGCGGCGACGCGATGGGCGCCAGCCTTCTGCATGAAGTTCTCGTCGGTGCAGGTCAACCCGGAGAGCCACCACAGCAGCGGGACACGCTGGGTCTCCGCCTGGGGGGGCAGGTAGATGGCGAACACCATCTCGCAATCGAGCGCCCGGGAACGGTGGCGGTAGCGCTTGTGCCAGCCGCCGAAGCTCTTGTTGGCCGACACCAGTTCCAGACTTTCGGTCATGGTCATGGGCGATTCTCCCTTGATGCCCACGGCAGTGGCCACTGGCCACTGCCTGGGGTGGAACGATATGGCTGACTTCCTTCGCGCGGTTTCGTACGCTTGTCAATCGCGCGGCTTCGGGCGCGTATCACCCGCGCGGCTTCGGGCGCGTGTATCAATAGTGCAGCACCGTCCGGATGCTTTCGCCCTTGTGCAGCAGCTCGAAGGCCTCGTTGATCTGCTCGAAGGGCAGGTCGTGGGTGATGAAGTCGTCGATGTTGATCTCGCCGTTCATGTAGCGCTCCACGTAGCCCGGCAGCTCGGTGCGGCCCTTGACCCCGCCGAACGCCGACCCCTTCCACACCCGCCCCGTCACCAGCTGGAACGGCCGCGTGCAGATCTCCTCGCCGGCCCCGGCCACGCCGATGATCACCGACTCGCCCCAGCCCTTGTGGCAGCACTCCAGCGCCGAGCGCATCACGTTCACGTTGCCGATGCACTCGAAGGAGTAGTCGACCCCGCCGTCGGTCAGGTCGACGATCACCTGCTGGATCGGGTCGCCATGGTCCTTGGGATTGACGAACTCGGTGGCGCCGAACTGCTTGGCCAGTGCGAACTTGTCGGGGTTGACGTCGATGGCGATGATCCGGCTGGCCTTGGCCATCACCGCCCCCTGGATCACCGCCAGCCCGATGGCGCCCAGGCCGAACACGGCGACGGTCGAGCCCGGCTCGACCTTGGCGGTGTTCATCACCGCGCCGATGCCGGTGGTCACCCCGCAGCCGAGCAGGCAGATCTTGTCCAGCGGTGCCTCCTTCGAGACCACCGCCAGCGACACCTCGGGCAGCACGGTGTACTCCGAGAAGGTGGAGGTGCCCATGTAGTGGTGCAGCATCTGGCCGTCGAGCGAGAAGCGCGAGGTGCCGTCGGGCATCACCCCCTTGCCCTGGGTGGCGCGCACGCTGCCGCAGAGGTTGGTCTTGCCGGAGAGGCAGAACTTGCACTGGCCGCACTCGGCGGTATACAGCGGGATGACGTGGTCGCCGGGGCGCAGGCTGGTGACGCCGGGCCCCACCTCCTCGACGATGCCGGCCCCCTCGTGGCCCAGCACCGCCGGGAAGTTGCCCTCCGGGTCGGCCCCGGAGAGGGTGAAGGCGTCGGTGTGGCAGACGCTGGTGGCCGCGATGCGCACCAGCACCTCGCCGGCCTTGGGCCCCTCGACGTCGATCTCGGTCAGCTCCAGCGGCTGGCCCGCGGCCAGGGCGACGGCGGCGCGTGATTTCATATGACTCTCCTGGATGGCATGCGTGTATGGAGGACAGTTTTCAGTCTAGGTAACGCGGCACCCTGAGATAAACTGCACCAACTACACTACATTATTGCCAATGAGCAATAATCCACTCGCCCTCGGAGTACCGATGCAACGCTGGGATCGAATCGAAGCCTTCGTGGAAGTGGTGCGCCTCGGTACCTTCGCCGCGGCGGCGAACCACCTCAAGGTCTCCAACTCCCATGTCAGCCGGCTGGTCAGCCAGTTGGAGAATCAACTGGGCACCACCCTGCTCTACCGCACCACCCGCCAGATCCGCCTGACCGATGCCGGCGCCCTCTATTACGAGCACTGCCACCACCTGTTCGACGGCTTCCGCGAGGCCGAGGCGGCCATCAACGATCTCCAGGCCCGCCCGCGCGGGGTGCTCAAGCTGACCTCGGCCACCACCTTCGGCGAGCGGTTCATCGCGCCGCTGATCAATGACTTTCTCTGCCAGCACCCGCAGCTCGAGGTGCGCATGCACTTCACCAACCGGCAGGTGGATATCATCGACGAGGGCTACGACATCGCCATTCGCATGGGCACGCTCAAGGACTCGACGCTGATCGCCCGGCGAATCTGCGAGCGACGCGAGTACGTGGTGGGTTCCCCCGACTACTTCACCCGGATCTCACAGCCCCACTCACTCGCCGAGCTGGCCCACCACCGCTGCCTGGTCGGCTCCCGGGACCACTGGCGCTTCGACGTCGACGGGGTGCGTCGCGAGGTCCGGGTGGAAGGGGCCTGGGAAGCCAACTCCGGCCCGGCCCTGCTGGATGCCGCCCTCAAGGGGTTGGGGCTCGCCCAACTGCCCGACTACTACGTCGAGGAGCATCTGGAAAGCGGTGCCCTGGTGGCGGTACTCGATACCTACCGTCACAGCGACACCGCGGTGTGGGCGGTCTACCCGCGCCATCGCCACCGGTCGCCCAAGGTGCGCCAGTTCATCGACTACCTGGTCGAACATATCGCCGAGACGTTGCCGGCACCGCGCTGACCGCCCTGGTGGCCGCCCTTCCCGACCGCCACAAGGAGGGCGCCCCGTGGGCGCCCGATAGGCCATGCGCGGGGCTCACTTGAAGTTCTTGCGCACGCTCTTGGCGATCTCGCCGACGATGCCGCTGCGGAAGCTGAGCACGCAGATCACGAAGATGACCCCAAGAATGACGCTGACCCAGTTGCCCAGCGGCGACTGCGCCAGCAGGTGCTGCAGGCTGACCACCAGGCCCGCCCCCACCACCGGGCCGAACAAGGTGCCCACGCCACCCAGCAGGGTCATCAGGATCACCTCGCCGGACATGTGCCAGTGGGCATCGGTGAGCGAGGCGAGCTGGAAGACCACGGTCTTGGTGGAGCCGGCCAGGCCGGCCAGGCCGGCCGAGATGACGAAGGCTACCAGCTTGTAGGCGTCGACGTTGTAGCCCAGCGAGACCGCGCGGGGCTCGTTCTCGCGGATCGCCTTGAGCACCTGGCCGAACGGTGAGTGCACGGTACGCTGGACCAGCGCGAAGCCGAGCAGAAACACGGCGAAGACGAAGTAGTACATGCTGATGTTGTCGCGCAGGCTGATGACGCCGAACAGCGCACCCCGCGGCACGCCATGCAGGCCATCCTCGCCACCGGTGAAGGGCGACTGGACGAAGACGAAGAACATCAGCTGCGCCAGCGCCAGGGTCACCATGGCGAAGTAGATCCCCTGGCGGCGGATCGCCAGGGCCCCGAACAGCACACCGAGCACCACGGCGGCCAGGGTACCCACCAGGATGCCCATCTCCGGCGTCAGCCCCGGGTAGCTCGACAGCAGGAAGCCGGTGACATAGCCCCCGGTGGCGAGGAAGGCCGCATGGCCGAAGGAGAGCAGGCCGGCATAGCCGAGCAGCAGGTTGAAGGCGCAGGCGAACAGCGCGAAGCACAACACCTTCATCAGGAACACCGGATAGGCGACGAAGGGCGCCGCCAGGCCGATGGCGATCAGGGCCAGGTAGAGCATGCTGCGGCGTAGGCGCGCGTTGCGACTGCGCTGCATGGCGGGGGTCAGGGTCTGGGTCGCGGACATGACGTCATGCCTCCTTGCCGAAGAGTCCCGCGGGACGCAGCATCAGAACCAGGATCATCACCAGGAAGATCACGGTATTGGCAGCCTCGGGGTAGTACACCTTGGTGAGGCCCTCGATCAGGCCCATGGCCAGGCCGGTAAGGATGGCGCCGAGGATCGAGCCCATGCCGCCGATCACCACCACCGCGAAGACCACGATCAGCAGGCTCGAGCCCATGGTCGGCGACACCGGGTAGAGCGGCGCGGCCAACACCCCGGCGAAAGCGGCCAGCGCCACGCCGAAACCGTAGGTCAGGGTCACCAGCAGCGGTACGTTGACGCCGAAGGCCTGCATCAGCGCCGGGTTCTCGGTGCCGGCACGCAGGTAGGCGCCGAGACGCGTGCGCTCGATGACGAACCAGGTCCCCAGGCAGACCACCAGTGCCGCCACCAGCACCCAGGCACGGTAGGTGGGCAGGAACATGAAGCCCAGCTGGAAACCGCCCTGCAGGGCGGAAGGAATCGGGTAGCTGGCCCCGGAAACCCCGAAGAAATTGACCAGCGTGCCCTCGAAGATCAGCGCCAGGCCGAAGGTCAGCAGCAGCCCGTAGAGGTGGTCGAGGTGGGCGATGCGGCGCAGCAGCAGCCGTTCGACCACCATTCCCAGGCCACCGATCACCAGCGGCACCAGCAGCAGGGCCGCCCAGTAGTTGATCCCCAGGTAGCGAAAGCCCAGCAGGGCGGCGAAGGCCCCCAGCATGTACTGGGCGCCGTGGGCGAAGTTGACGATCTTCAGCAGGCCGAAGATCACCGCCAGCCCCAGGCTCAGCAGGGCGTAGAAGGCACCGTTGATCAGGCCCAGCAGCAGCTGGCCCATGAATACCGCCAACGGCACCCCGAATATCATCGTCATCTCATGGACCTCCCGTCAGAGGGGCGGCGGCCACAGCCGCCGCCGGTTCCGCTCAGTTGTTGACCAGCTTGCACTGGCTCTCGGCGAGCGGCCGGTAGGCCTCTTCGGCGGGGATGGTGGCGAGGATCTCGTACACGTCCCACTCACCGGAGGACTCGGCGGGCGACTTCACCTGTGCCAGGTACATGTCGTGGACCATGCGGCCATCCTCGCGGATGCGGCCATTACGGGAGAAGAAGTCATTGACCGGGGTCTCTGCCATCTTCGCCTTGACCGTCATGGGGTCGTCGGTACCGACCTCTTCCATCGCCTTCAGGTAATGCATGGTGCTGGAGTAGATGCCGGCCTGGACCATGGTCGGCATGCGCTCGGTACGCTCGTAGTAGCGCTCGGCCCACTCGCGCGCCTGGTCGTCCATGTCCCAGTACCAGCCGGTGGTCAGCAGCAGGCCCTGGGTGGCCTCGAGGCCCATGGCATGGATATCGTTGAGGAAGATCAGCAGCCCGGCGAGCTGCTGGCCTGACTGGGTCAGGCCGAACTGGCTGGCGGTGGTGATGGCGTTGACGGTGTCGGCACCGGCGTTGGCCAGGCCGACGATCTTGGCGCCGGATCCCTGGGCCTGGAGGATATAGGAGGAGAAGTCACTGGTCGGGAACGGATGGCGGATCTTGCCGGTGATGGTACCGCCGTTGTCGGTGACCACCTTCTCCACATCGCCCTCCAGGGCATGACCGAAGGCATAGTCGGCGGTAAGCAGGAACCAGCTGTCGCCACCCTGCTCGACGACCGCCTTGGCAGTGCCATTGGCCAGCGGGTAGGTGTCATAGACCCAGTGGATATGATTCGGCGTGCAGTGCTCGTTGGTGATGCTCGAGGCCGCGGAGCCCGACACGATGCCCAGGCCGTCGTTCTCCTCGAGCACCTTGGTCACGGCGATGGTCACCGACGAGGCCACCAGGCCGGCGACCAGGTCCACGTTGCGCTGGTCGACCCACTCGCGCACGGTGTTGGCGCCGACGTCGGCGCTGTTGCGGTCGTCGGCGCTGAATATCTCGATCGGCGCGCCGTTGACGCTACCGCCGAAATCCTCCACCGCCATGCGCAGGGCTTCCAGGCCGCCCGGACCGGCCAGGTCACGATAGGTGCCGGACATGTCGGCCAGGTAGCCGATACGCACCTCGCCATCGCTGATCTCGGCCTGAGCGGTGGTCGCCACCATGGCGGTGGCGGCGGCGATGGCGATGCTGCTGGCGAGGGTCTTCCTGATAAGGGTCATCTTGGTCTCCACTGCCCCGACGCGGGGCCGTTTGTTGTTGTTGCCGAATGATGCTGCTGTTGCCAACTGTTGCTGTCGGAAGTCGATGATGGGAAACGAACCGGGGATTCAGACCCCCAGCAGGGTGTGCAGGTGGTCACGCCGCGAAGGAAGCTCGGCCGCCGGGATCTCCTCGACGATGCGCCCGTGCTCCATCACGAAGTGGCGATCGGCCAGCGGCGCGGCGAAGCGGAAGTTCTGCTCCACCAGCACGATGGTCATGCCGCGTTCCTTGAGCTTGACCAACACCTCGCCGAGCGCCTGGACGATCACCGGGGCCAGGCCCTCGGTGATCTCGTCGAGCAGCAGCAGCCGCGCCCCGGTGCGCAGGATGCGCGCCATGGCCAGCATCTGCTGCTCGCCGCCCGAGAGCCGGGTGCCCTGGCTGCGCCGGCGCTCGTAGAGGTTGGGGAACATCGCGTAGATCTCGTCGATCGACATGCCACCGGAGCGCACCGTGGGCGGCAGCAGCAGGTTCTCCTCGACGTCGAGGCTGGCGAAGATGCCGCGCTCCTCGGGGCAGTAGCCGACGCCCAGCCGCGGAATGCGATGCGGCGGCATGGAGAGGGTCTCGTTGCCGTTGATCATGATCGAGCCGGTGCGCCGACCGACCATGTTCATGATCGCCTTGAGGGTGGTACTGCGCCCGGCGCCGTTGCGCCCCAGCAACGTGACCAGCTCGCCGCGCTTCACGTCGAAGTCGACGCCGTGCAGGATGTGCGACTCGCCGTAGAAGGCGTGCAGGTCGCTGACCCGCAACAGCTCCGCCCCGTCATGGTCCTGGTATCGATAGGAATCGATCCGTTCGGCTACCTGGTTCATGCGCTGGCCTCCTCTTCCTCGGCTTCGCTGCCCATATAGGCCTCCTTGACGCGCGGGTCGGCGGAGACCGTGGCGTAGTCGCCCTCGGCCAGCACCGCGCCGCGGGCCAGCACGGTGATGCGATCGCACAGCCGGCTGACCACGCTGAGGTTGTGCTCCACCATCAGCACGGTGCGGCCACGGGCCACCCGGCGGATCAGCTCGACGATGCGGTCGACGTCCTCGGCGCCCATGCCCTGGGTCGGCTCGTCGAGCAGCATCAGGGTCGGCTCCAGGGCCAGGGTGGTGGCCACCTCCAGCGCCCGCTTGCGGCCGTAGGGCATCTCCACGGTGAGCACGTCGGCGTACTCGCGCAGCCCCACCTCGTCGAGCAGTTCCATGGCCCGGTCGTTGAGGTGGTCGAGGGTGCGTTCGGACTTCCAGAAGTGGAAGGAGGTGCCCATGGGCCGCTGCAGGGCCACCCGCACGTTCTCCATGGCGGTCATGTGGGCGAACACCGCGGAGATCTGGAAGGAGCGCACCAGGCCCAGGCGGGCGATCTCGTTGGCCTTCAGGCCGGTGATCGGCTTGCCGCGGTAGAGGATCTCGCCGCGAGTCGGCGGCAGGAACTTGGTGAGCAGATTGAAGACGGTGGTCTTGCCGGCGCCGTTGGGGCCGATCAAGGCGTGGATATGCCCGTCCCGGACCTGCAGGTTGACGTCGTCCACGGCAGTGAAGCCGCGGAACTGCTTGGTCAACCCGCGAGTCTCCAGTATGAACTCCTGGGTCATGTGTCGTCCTCTCTGGACCGCCGCTGGCGATCCGCCGTTGATGCGTTTGTCGTTGTTGTCGCCGTTGTCGTTGTTATGGCCTGGCCGGCATCGGGGTCCGCGGTCACTCTCGACGATCGACCCCGGAGAACTCTCTAACCTTTACGTTAACGTAAGCTAGAGAAGTCGGAACCGCTCGGCAATAGCCGATTGGGCGAACTCGACCAATGGCGTAGAGACAAGCCACATCAATAGCTTGCAAACAAAAACGCGGCGCCCCACCTGGGGCGCCGCGCCTGATCGAAGTAGCCGCTTGTTCTACAAGGCTTGTGGAGGCCGGTTCAGCACTCGATGGCGTTGACCGCGAGGCCGCCGCGGGAGGTTTCCTTGTACTTCTCCTGCATGTCGGCCCCGGTGTCGCGCATGGTGCGAATCACCTTGTCGAGCGAGATGAAGTGCTCGCCGTCACCGCGCAGGGCCATCTGGGCGGCATTGATCGCCTTGACCGAGGCAATGGCGTTGCGCTCGATACAGGGCACCTGCACCAGTCCGCCCACCGGATCGCAGGTCAGGCCCAGGTTGTGCTCCAGGCCGATCTCGGCGGCGTTCTCCACCTGGCCCACGCTGCCTCCCATCACCTCGGCGAGTCCCGCCGCCGCCATGGCGCAGGCCGAGCCCACCTCGCCCTGACACCCCACCTCGGCACCGGAGATGGAGGCGTTCTTCTTGCACAGGATGCCCACGGCCCCGGCGGCGAGCAGGAAATCGACCACGTCGCGCTCGTTCGCACCAGACTGGAACTTCATGTAATAGTGCAGCACCGCGGGGATGATGCCGGCCGCGCCGTTGGTGGGCGCCGTGACCATGCGTCCGCCGGCGGCATTCTCCTCGTTGACCGCCAGGGCGAAGACGTTGACCCAGTCCATGGCGGAGAAGGTCGAGGCGATCAGGCTGCCGTCGTCCTCCATGGCCAGCAGACGGCGATGCAGGGCCGCGGCGCGGCGGCGCACGTTGAGTCCGCCAGGCAGGATGCCCTCGTTGTGCAGGCCGGTCTCCACACAGGCCTGCATCGCCTGCCAGATATCCCACAGTCCACCCCGGACCTCGGCCTCGCTGCGCCACGCCTTCTCGTTCTCCAGCATCAGCTCGCTGATGCGCAGGTCATGCATGCGACACAGCGCCATCAGCTCGGCGGCGGAGTTGAAATCGTAGGGCAAGGGGGTCGAGTCGCTGTCCAGCTCGCCGGAGCTGGCCTGGGCCTCGTCGACCACGAAGCCGCCACCCACCGAGTAGTAGGTGTTGCGATGCAACTCGTCACTGTGGCCATGGGCGATCAGGCGCATGGCATTGGGATGGTGCGGCAGGCTCTCGTCGTGCAGCTGCATGTCCCGGGACCAGTTGAAGGGAATCGCCAGGCGACCGTCCAGCAGCAGACTACCGGATTCGAGCAGCTCCTCGATACAGGGGGCGATGATCGCCGGGTCGATGCGATCGGGACGCTCGCCCATCAGTCCCATGATCACCGCCCGGTCGGTGCCGTGGCCGATGCCGGTGGCCGAGAGCGAGCCGAAGAGTTGCACCTCGAGGCGCGCCACCCGCTCCAGCAGGTCCCGCGCACGCAACTCCTCGACGAAGTCGTGAGCCGCCCGCATGGGCCCCACGGTATGGGAGCTGGACGGGCCCACGCCGATCTTGAACAGGTCGAACACACTGATGGACATCTCGCTTGCTCCAGGGCGACATCGGCCGTCGCCATCATGACAACTTTTCCACGACACATGAGCTTGGCTAAATCATCTCGCTGACGCACCGTGCATGACAAGGCGCCTCGATAAGGCGTATCGCTATGTTCATCGCACTCGCAAACCAGCACAATCGATAATATCTTGTCTTGAATTTAGCAGAGCTGAACCATGAGCCGTCATCTCAATGCCCAGACCCACGCCTGGCTGAAGGTGTTCGCGATCAGTGCCCGCCACCTCTCCTTCACCCGGGCCGCCGAGGAGCTGCACGTGACCACCGGCGCGGTGAGCCAGCAGATCAAGCAGCTGGAGGAGCGCCTGGGCTTCAAGCTGTTCCGGCGCCGCCCGCGCCAGCTGGAGCTCACCGAGGAGGGCAAGCGGCTGGCGGCGGTGGTCGACCAGGCCTACCAGGCGGTGGGCCTCGAGGTGAAGCGGCTGCGCTCCGGGGTGATGAGCGGCATCATCCGCCTGCGCTCGATCCCCTCCTTCCTCGCCAGGTGGCTGATGCCGCGCCTGCCGCGGCTGCAGGCACGCTTTCCCGACATCGAGCTGCACGTGATCGCCGAGGACAGCAACATCTCGCTGCGTGAGGGCGACTTCGACCTGGCCCTCGACCTCAACGACGGCCACTATCCCGGCTTTTCGATTACGCCGCTGATGGGGGAGCGGATCTTTCCGGTCTGCTCCCCTGCCCTGTTGCGTGGTCGCCCGCCGCTGCGTCGCCCCGAGGACCTGGCCTGGTACCCGCTGCTGCACGACGTCACCGCCTGGCGCGGCAGCCACGACTATGCCGAGTGGGAGCACTACCTCCAGGCCATCGAGGCGACCCATGTCAACGTCCGCCGTGGCTATACCTTCAATCGCAACCAGCTGATCATGGAGGCAGCCACCGCCGGCATGGGCGTGGCCATCGCCCGCCAGACCCTGATCAGCGGCGAACTCGGTAGCGGCACCCTGATCGCCCCCTTCCCGCAGCGGGTGGCCACCGGCATGAACTACGGCATCGTGCACGCCCAGGGCGCCCTGGACGACCGCCGGGTGCTGGCGGTGCACGACTGGATCGTCGAGGAAGCGAGGCGAACCGCCACGCCGGACTGAACCAGCCATAGGCAGCGCATGGCGATGGCGATACAATGCCATACACCACTGCATGTCATTATCACCGCGGAACTTCCTGATGCCCCACGAGATGCCTCCCGGCCAGGGCTGGCCGATCGGCTTCGCTGCTACCTGCGTGCGCGCCACCCTCTACATCCTGCTGATCGCCGCCCTGGCCCAAGGGGCCTATATCGAGGCACTCCACTTCCATGGCGTGCGCTTCTCGGAACGCGGCTTCACCGAGCTGGCCCAGAGCGCGCTGCTGGCGATCGCCTCGGCACTGCTGCTCTATACCCGCCAGGTGCTGAGGGTACTGCCCACCCTGACGCTGCTGATGTTCGCCTTCGTCTTCAGTTCGCTGATCCGCGAGCAGGATTACTGGCTGGACGCCTATGTCGCCGAGCACACCTGGAAGGTCCTGGTGACGCTGGTGATCGTGCCGATCCTCTTCCGGGTGATCCGCCAGCGCCGGCACTTTCTCGTCGAATTCACCGCCTATTCCAACAGCTTCTCCTTCGGGCTGTTCGCCGCCGGGGTACTGACCACCTATGTCTTCTCGCGGCTCTACGGACGCAGCGCCTTCTGGGAAGCGGTGCTCGAAGAGCACTACGCGCGCACCTTCAAGGACGCCGCCGAGGAGGTGGTCGAGTTGTTCGGCTACGCGCTGATCCTGATCGCGGTAGTCGAGCTGGCGCTGCTCGCCCGGCGCTGGCACCTGGCGCGTCGGGCCGGCTAGTCCTGTCGTGCCGCCCCAACGACGACGCCCGCGGCCATGGCCGCGGGCGTCGTCGTTCTGGAGCGAGGGGCTTATTCGTCGAGGAAGGAGCGCAGGGGCTCCGAACGACTGGGGTGGCGCAGCTTGCGCAGTGCCTTGGCCTCGATCTGACGGATCCGCTCGCGGGTGACATCGAACTGCTTGCCGACCTCCTCGAGGGTGTGATCGGTGTTCATGTCGATGCCGAAGCGCATGCGCAGCACCTTGGCCTCGCGGGCCGTGAGGCCGCCGAGCACGTTGCGGGTGGCCTCGATCAGCCCCTCGCCCGTGGCCGAGTCGATGGGCAGCAGAATGCTGCCGTCCTCGATGAAGTCGCCCAGGTGCGAGTCGTCGTCGTCCCCGATGGGGGTCTCCATGGAGATCGGCTCCTTGGCGATCTTGAGCACCTTGCGTACCTTGTCCTCGGGCATCTCGAGACGCTCGCCGAGCTCCTCCGGCGTCGGCTCGCGCCCCATCTCCTGCAACATCTGTCGCGAGACGCGGTTGAGCTTGTTGATGGTCTCGATCATGTGCACCGGGATACGGATGGTGCGCGCCTGGTCGGCGATCGAGCGGGTGATCGCCTGACGGATCCACCAGGTGGCGTAGGTCGAGAACTTGTAGCCACGCCGGTACTCGAACTTGTCCACCGCCTTCATCAGGCCGATGTTGCCCTCCTGAATCAGGTCCAGGAACTGCAGGCCACGATTGGTGTACTTCTTGGCGATGGAGATCACCAGGCGCAGGTTGGCCTCGACCATCTCCTTCTTGGCCCGGCGCGCCTTGGCCTCGCCGATGGAGAGACGACGGTTGACCTCCTTGATCTCGGTCACCGGCAGCTGGACCATCTCCTCCTCGAAGGCGATCTTGCGCTGGGCACGCTGGATATCGCCGCGCAGCGGCTCGAGACGGTCGGCATACTTCGGGTTCGCCGCGGCGAAATCGTCCAGCCACTCCGGACGGGACTCGCTGCCGGGGAAGGCCTTGATGAAGGTCTTGCGCGGCACCTTGGCCTTCTTGACGCAGAGTTGCATCACGGCCTTTTCCTGGGTCCGCACCTGCTCGACGCTGATACGGACCTGGTTGACCAGCCGCTCGAAGTGCTTGGGCACCAGCTTGATCGGCGAGAACAGCTCGGCCAGGCGCGCCTGCTCGGCGAGCGCCTCGGGGGAACGGCGCCCGTGCTTCTCGATGGCGGCCAGCACCAGGGCGTTCTGCTCGCGGATCTGCTCGAAGCGCGCCCGCGCCTCTTCGGGGTCCGGCCCCCCCTCGTTGGTGCTGGAGTCGTCGTCCTCGTCGTCCTCGTCGCCGTCACTGTCCTCGTCGGCATCGAGCTCGTCGCTGACCTCGGGCTCGGGAATCTCGGCCTCGGCCACGCCGGGGATGCCTTCATCGGGATCGATGAAACCGGAGAAGAGGTCGGACAGCCGCCCGGGCGCCTCCTCGTCCTGGGTAGCGTCGTAGGCCTTGAGGATGGATTCCACCGCGCCGGGCAGGTAGGCCAGCGCCGACATCACCTCGCGCGTGCCCTCCTCGATACGCTTGGCGATCTCGATCTCGCCCTCGCGAGTCAGCAACTCCACGGTTCCCATCTCGCGCATGTACATGCGCACCGGGTCGGTGGTACGGCCAACATCGCTTTCCACCGCTGCCAGCGCCGCCACGGCTTCCTCGGCAGCCGACTCGTCGGCGGAGTGATCGGACATCATCAAGGTATCCTCGTCGGGAGCCTCCTCGACGACGCTGATACCCATGTCGTTGATCATGCCGATAATGTCTTCCACCTGATCCGGGTCGGCGATATCCTCGGGTAGATGGTCGTTGACCTCGGCATAGGTCAGGTAACCCTGTTCCTTGCCGCGCGCGATCAACTCCTTCAGACGTGACTGCTGCTGCGCATTTCCAGCCATAGAAACCCTATCTCGACGAAGAAGAATGAAGCACCTGAAGCACTGAGGTGGAGAAAACTCAACAAGCCGAACAGTATAGCGGTAGAAAGCACCTTTCTGCCAGTTCAATCTATTTGCGCGGTCATTCAGGTGTGTTAGGTTGTCAGGTTACGCCGGCGTCCGGGACCTCTCCCCTTAGATGGTGATGGTAGGAGAGAATTCAACCCCGGCGCCAAGGTTCCACAAGCCGAGGCCCCGGATCTCAGCCGTGCAGTTCGGTGAGCAGCGCCATCAACCGCTGCCGCTCCTCCCGCGACAGCCGCTAGTCGGCCTGAGCCAGCAGCTGCATCAACCGCTGCCGCTCTTCGTCCGTCAGACGCTCCCCCTGCCGCTGCCTCTCCAGCAGCGCATCAATTTCCTGCTGGTGAGTCGGTTTCAGCTTGTGGCGCCGAAAGTACTGGACCCAGTTATCCAGTTCCTCGGCACGAAAAGCCTTGGGAACCAATGGCTCGCGCCTGGCCAGCACGGCCAGCCGCTCGCCCTCCGGGGTGCCATGGAAGTGCGCCAGCAATACCTGGGCGCTGCGGTAGCGGCCCGCCCGCAGCAGCCGGATCACGTCCCGACACAGCACACCATCGCCATCCTCCGCCGGGCACCAGTCATCACCTTCGGGCACCCGCTCGATCAGGGACGGCTCGTGCACCAGCAGCTGCAGCATTCGCGCCACCAGGCTCAGCGACCCGCCGCCAGCCCCGCGCCGGCTCGCCCCCCTCGGGGGCGGCGCCTCGTCTCCCGGCACACCGGCCTCGCTACCCCCTTCGCTCGCCTCGACAGACGACGGGGCGGCACGCGCCATCAGACTCTCGAAGCTCGACTGGTCGACGCCGGCACGCCGCGAGAGTTCACTGAGCATCAGCGATTTCAGCACGCCCTCCGGCAGCCTGCCGAGCGCCGCCAGCACCTGGCTGGCATAGCGCTCGCGATCCTCGACCCGCGCCAGGTCGCGCCCCGCGGCCGCTTGGTCGAAGAGAAACTCCGACAAAGGGCTCGCACAGGTGATCCGGTCGTTGAAGGCCTCCGCCCCCTCGCGGCGCACCAGGGTATCCGGATCCTCGCCTTCGGGCAGGAACAGGAAGCGTGCCTGACGCCCGTCGATCATCAGCGGCAGCACGGTCTCCAGCGCCCGGGTCGCCGCCTGGCGACCGGCCCGGTCGCCGTCGAAGCAGAACACCACCTCGCCCACCAGCCGGAACAGCCGGGAGAGATGCTCCTCGCTGGTCGAGGTGCCCAGCGTCGCCACGGCATTGCGGATGCCGAACTGCGCCAGGGCCACCACGTCCATGTAGCCCTCGACGATCACCAGGCGCTCGAGCCGCGACTCGGCCTGGCGCGCCTCGTACAGGCCGTAGAGCTCGCGCCCCTTGTGAAACACCGGCGTCTCGGGCGAATTCAGATACTTGGGCCGGGCATCACCCAGCACCCGCCCGCCGAAGGCGATGGTTCGCCCCTTGATGTCACGGATCGGGAACATCACCCGGTCGCGAAAGCGATCGTAGGTGCGCCCGCTCTCCTCCCGGCGCACCAGCAGGCCGTACTCCACCTGCACCGCCTCGGGAATCCCTCGCTTCCCCAGGTGGCGCTTGAGCGCCTCCCAGTCGCCGGGGGCATAGCCGATGCCGAAGGCCTGCTGCACCTCGGGTGACAGGCCACGGCGCGCCAGGTAGTCCCGGGCGGCGCCGGCTTCCGGCATCTTCAACCGCTCGCGGAAGAAGGATGCCGAGAGCTCGAGCAGGTTGACCCCCTCCTGGCGCTTGCGCTCCCGCGCCTGGGCCCGGGGATCGTCCGCGCCCTCCCGAGGGACCTCCATGCCGAGGCGGGAGGCGAGCTGCTCGACGGCCTCGGGAAAGCGCAGCTTGTCGTACTCCATCAGGAAGCGCAGGGCGTTGCCGTGGGCGCCGCAGCCGAAGCAGTGGTAGAACTGCTTGTCAGCGCTGACGGTGAACGACGGCGTCTTCTCCTGATGGAAGGGACAGAGCCCGGAGTAGTTGCGCCCGGCCTTCTTCAGCTGCACGCGCTCGCCGACCACCTCGACCACGTCGACGCGAGCGAGCAGGTCATCGATGAAACGCTGCGGAATCTGACCGGCCATCCTGGTGAACCACCTCGAGCGGAGCGGCAACGAACACGGCGGAAAAAACAAGCGGCCACCGAATGGCGGCCGCTTGGCGTCCCTCCTGAGACGGCCCGCGCAGCGCGCTACGGCCGACTCCAGTACGGATCAATAGAGCCGTTCGAAACGCTTGCGCTCGCGCTGAAGCTTCTTGGCGTGGCGCTTGACGGCAGCCGCCGCCTTGCGCTTGCGCTCTGCGGTCGGCTTCTCGTAGTTCTCGCGGCGACGAACCTCGGAGAGAACACCGGCTTTTTCACAGGAACGCTTGAAGCGACGCAGCGCGACGTCAAACGGCTCGTTATCACGTACTTTGACAGAAGGCATTAAGCACTCACCTACCTTAGAAAACTTGAGTTCGGTTAGTACGCACACCCCTGCGGGTGGCTCCTGCCGCAAACGCCATGTCCGAACCTTCGCGCGCCCCCACCCCACCTCGAGGCGGAACGGCACTAGCAGGCTCGGCGGGAGCGTCACGGAAAATCACCACCTGGGTGCACGACCCAGTCTTGCAGCGCACAATAGTTTAGTCCCGACGCCCCGGCTTTGCAAATCGTTTCCGCCCCGACCCTGCCGTCTCTCGGCCAAAGCGCGTAGAATACGGGCCTTCCCTGCACACCCGAGTCATCACACCATGCGCGTACTGGGCATCGAGACTTCCTGCGACGAGACCGGCGTCGCCATCTTCGACAGTGAGCGCGGCCTGATGGCCGACGCGCTCTACAGCCAGGTCGCCATGCACGCCGACTATGGCGGCGTGGTGCCCGAACTCGCCTCCCGCGACCATACCCGCCGGCTGCTGCCGCTGATCCAGCAGGTGCTCGACGAGGCCGACCTGGGCCGCCGCGATCTCGACGCCATCGCCTATACCGCCGGTCCCGGGCTGGTGGGCGCACTGATGGTGGGGGCCAGCACCGCCCACGGCATGGCCCGGGCACTGGGCATCCCGGTGCTCGGCGTCCACCACATGGAGGGCCACCTCCTGGCGCCGATGCTCGAGGACGCCCCGCCGGCCTTCCCCTTCATCGCCCTGCTGGTCTCCGGCGGCCACACCCAGCTGGTGGAGGTGCGGGGACTGGGGCGCTACCGGCTGCTCGGTGAGTCGGTGGACGATGCGGCCGGCGAGGCCTTCGACAAGGCCGCCAAGATGCTCGGCCTGGACTACCCCGGTGGTCCCCATGTGGCTCGCCTCGCCGAAACGGGCGACCCGCAGCGCTTCCGTTTTCCGCGGCCGATGACCGACCGGCCGGGCCTGGACTTCAGCTTCTCGGGGCTCAAGACCCACACCCTGACGGCGATTCGCGAGCTGGAGGCGGCCGAGGCACTTGACGCACCGGCCCGGGCCGACGTAGCCCGCGCCTTCGAGGAGGCGGTGGTCGACACCCTGGTGATCAAGTGCCGACGGGCGCTCGATGCGACCGGTCTCAAGCGGCTGGTGGTGGCCGGCGGGGTGAGCGCCAATGTGCGGCTCCGCCAGCGACTGGAGCGCGAATGCGCCAAGCGCGGCGCCCGCGCCTACTACCCCCGCGGGCGCTTCTGCACCGACAACGGGGCGATGATCGCCTATGTGGGGGCGCAACGCCTGCTGGCCGGCGAGCACGACGAGATCGGCATCATGAAGGCCGTGCCACGCTGGCCGATGGACACCCTGGAAGCACCGAGCCAAGACTGAGCCGGCGGCAGGCAGGGTAACGAGACGCGCGATCCCGGAAACGAAACCCTGCCACTTCGCGTGCCGCTGGCACGTCGGGGCACAACATAATCCCTCACGAGTGCCCCTCACGAGTGCCCCTCGATCGACATCCCTGTCGATTGACGTGCGCAGCAGCGCTCGTTGCCAGCGTTCCCGGGCATATATCGCTTCGCTTCGTTATCCTGCCTCTCCGCGATGCTTCGCTTTATTGCCCGGCACTCAAGGCTACAGCCCCGGCTCGTCACCCCGGCTCAGCCGGCGGATATTGAGCACATGGCGCGCCAGCACCAGCAGGGTGAAGGCGATCACCACCCCGGCATAGTCCGGCGCCAGCCAGAGGCTGGCCAGCGGCGCCAGGGCGGCACTGGCCAGGGAAGCGATGGCGGCGGTGCGCACCCGCCAGGCTAGCAGCGACCAGCACGCCGCGCAGACCAGCGCCACCCAGGGGGTCAACACCAGCATCACGCCGAAGGCACTGGCGACCGCCTTGCCGCCACGGAAGCGATGCCAGGCTGGATAGCTGTGGCCCAGCAGCACGCCGAGGCCGACCAGGCCCTGGGCCCAGGGCGGCATCCCCAGGGCCATGGCCAGCCACAGCACCGGCATGCCCTTGACCGCATCCACCAGCAGGGTCGCCAGGGCCAGGCGCCGACCATAGAGGCGCAGTACATTGGAGAAGCCGGGGTTGCAGGAGCCGGCCAGGCGCGGGTCACGCACCCCGGCGAGCCGGCACACGGTCAGGGCGCCGAGCCAGGTGCCACTGAGATAACCCAGCGCCACCAGCGGAAGTAGGAATTCGGGGTGCACCGCCACGGGCCGACCTCTGGTGATTGTCTGACGACGGATTCTGCCAGCCACGGACGCGACAGGACAGCGGAACGTCGCCCTCGCGGTGTCGTCCCGCGACCGGCTCGCGTACAATCGCCGCCACAACCGTCTCTACCACCCCCCAGCCCGGAAGCCCCATCCATGGATCTTGTGCTGATCGAGTCGCTCGGCGTGGACACCGTGATCGGGGTCTACGACTGGGAACGCACCATCACCCAGCGCCTGGTGCTCGACCTGGAACTCGCCACCGACATCCGCCCCGCTGCGGCGGACGACGATATCGCCCTGACGCTGGACTACGCCACCATCAGCGCGCGCATCGCGGCCTTCGCCGGAGAGCACGACTTCGCCCTGGTGGAGACCTTCGCCGAGCGGCTCGCGGCCACCCTGCGCGCGGAATTCGCCATCGCCTGGCTGCGCCTGACCGTGCGCAAGCCCGGGGCCGTACCTGCCGCGGCGGCGGTGGGCGTGCGCATCGAGCGCGGCACCCCGCCGGAGGAGACCCGATGACCGCCGTCAGCGTCAGCATCGGCAGCAACATCGACCGCGATCGCCATGTAGGCGCCTGCCTGGATGCGCTGGCGGCCACCTTCGGCGAACTGGCCATCTCGCGGGTCTTCGAGAGCGAACCGGTGGGCTTCGAGGACGGCCGCAATTTCTACAACCTGGTGGCGGTATTCGACAGCGACTGGCCGGTGGGCGAGCTGCAGGCCTGGTGCAAGCGGCTGGAGTTCGCCAACGGGCGACGCAAGGACAGCCCCAAGTTCAGCCCCCGCACCCTGGACATCGATTTGCTCACGGTGGGTGACCGCACCGGCGTCCACGACGGCGTCGAGCTGCCGCGCGACGAGATCCTGCACCACGCCTTCGTGCTGCTGCCGTTGGCCGAACTGCTGCCGACAGCATGCCATCCGCTCACCGGCCGGACCTACCGCGCCCACTGGGCGGCCTTCGAGGCCGGCGAGCAGCGCCTCTGGCCGGTGGAGTTCGTCTGGGCCGGCCGCACGATCTCCCGGGCCGACTAGTCCCCGAACCGTCGATGGCGGCGACCTCCGTCTTCACAGGGCGGCGTCGATCGCCTCGCGACGGCGCCGGGCCAGCTCCTCGCCGAGCGCACGCCCCCGGAACCCCTCCTCCATCAGCGCCCTCGGCAGGATCTGTGCCGCCAGCCGCCAGGCCAGTGCCAGGTCCTCGGCCAGCTCGGGGGCATCCAGGCTGACCAGGCTGATCAGCGGGGCGACACGCTCGCTGCGTCGCCAGGCATCGATGCCATCGAGCCAGGCCAGCACCCTCGCGCCGTCCGGTGCCTCTCGCCCGGCCGCCAGCCTGAGCTCCCGGGTCAGGGCGGCCTGACGCGCCAGAGCGGCATGGGCCCTGGGCAGGCGCAGCCGCTCGGCCAGAGCCGTCCGAGCCGCTTCTCCCAGGTGCTCCACCAGCCGTGCCCAGCGCCAGCGGATCTCCTGCTCGGCCTCGATGTCCTCGGGCAGCCGGTGCAGGCGTCCCAGCGCCTCGTCCAGGGCCTCACGATCGGCCACCAGTTCCGGTAACAACTGGGCCAGGGCACCACACTCGTCCAGGGCCTGGAAATAGACCTCCGGCCAGGGCTCACCGAGGGCCTTCTCGGTCTCGGCCCAGACCCGCTCGGCCACCAGATGGGCCAGCTCGCCGCTATCCACCAGTTCGGCCATCAGCGCCCGCGTCTCGTCGGCGATGACGAAGTCGAGCCCGGCATAGCGGGCCAGGAAGCGCGCGGTACGCAGCACCCGCAACGGATCCTCGAGGAAGGCCGGCGACACATGGCGCAACCGACGCGCCTCCAGGTCGGCCAGCCCGCCGTGGGGATCGATCAGCTCACCCTCCAGCGTCTCGGCCATGGCGTTGATGGTCAGGTCGCGCCGCGCGAGGTCCTCCTCCAGGGTCACCTCGGGGCTCGCGTGCACCACGAAACCGGTGTAGCCGTGGCCGGACTTGCGCTCGGTGCGGGCCAGGGCGTACTCCTCGTGGGTATCGGGATGCAGGAAGACCGGGAAGTCGCGACCCACCGGCTTGAAGCCCCGGCGAGTCATCGCCTCCGGGGTGGCGCCGACCACCACCCAGTCGTTGTCGTAGACCGGCCAGCCGAGCCGTGCATCGCGCACTGCACCGCCGACCCGATAGACCTCGAGCCCCTGCAGGTGCGGGTCCCGCGCCCCGACCATGGCTCAGCGCTCCACCCGCTCGGGATGCCGCCGTTGCCAGTCGGTGAAGCCCCCATCGAGGCTGTAGACCTCGATGAAGCCCTGACCGGCCAGCCAGGAGGCCGCCTGCTGGCTAGAGTGCCCGTGGTAGCAGATCACCACCATCGGCCGTTCCCTGGGGGTCTCATCGAGCAGGGCCGGCACCCCGTCGTTGTCCAGGTGGCGGCTACCGGGAATATGGCCCTCGGCAAAGCTCACGGGGTCGCGGATATCGACCAGGGTGAGCGACGTGTTACCGGCGAGCCACGCCTCCAGGGTCGGAATGTCCAGATGACGAAAGGTGGGCACGTTCATGGCAGCTCCGGGACATCGGTCGGAAAATGGGAATCAGGGGCGGCCCCGGCGACTCGGCACGCTGACGCGCTCACCGTTCGCCAGGTTCAGGGCCGTCAGGCGGCCGCCCCAGACGCAGCCGGTGTCCAGCGCCTCGGCACGGACCCGACTGCCGGGTACTCGCCCCTGCAGGGCGGCCCAGTGGCCGAACAGCAGCCAGGGGTCATCGGCACGCGGATACTGGAACCAGGGGGCGAAGCCGGGAGGGGCACTATCGAGCCCCTCCTTGGCGGTGAAATCGAGCCGCCCGTCGACATCGATGAAGCGCATACGGGTGAAGGTGTTGACGATCACCCGCAGCCGGTCGTGGCCTTCGAGATCGTCGCGCCAACGGGCCGGCCGGTTGCCGTACATCCGCGCGAGGAAGGCCCCGGCGTGCTCGCCGGCCAGCGTCGCCGCCAGTTCCCCGGCCAGATCGGCGGCTCGGGCCACCGACCACTGGGGCGGCACCCCGGCATGGGTCATCACCGCCTCGCCCCCCCGACCATGGGGCGCGGCATCGCGAATCAACAGGGGGCGCGACTGCAGCCAGTCGAGCAGGCGCTCGCGATCCGGGGCGGCGAGGATGTCCGAGAGGGTATCGCTGCGCTTCTCGCTCTCGTCCCCGCGGGCCACCGCGAGCAGGTGCAGGTCGTGGTTGCCGAGCACCGTAGTGGCCGCCTCGCCCAGCGCCATCACCTCGCGCAGGCAGGCCAGCGACGCGGGCCCGCGGTTGACCAGGTCACCGACGAGCCACAGCCGATCGCGGCGCGGGTCGAAGTCGAGCCGCTCGAGCAGCTCGACGAACTCGACATGACAGCCCTGCAGATCGCCAATGGCGTAGGTGGTCATCTCCGCTCCTTGCGACGCGTGGGGTGACTCAGTGCACCTGGTTGGGACCGGCCAGCCGGAAGGGCGCAATGGCCACTTCGAAGGGGCGCTGGCTGGCGGTATCGACACAGGTGTAGGCCCCTTCCATCACCCCCACCGGCCCATCGAGGATCGCTCGACTGGTGTAGCGAAAGGTCTGGCCCGGGCCGATCATCGGCTGCTGCCCCACCACCCCCTTGCCGCGCACTTCCTGCACCTTGCCACTGCCTTGGGTGATCTTCCAGTAGCGGGCGAGCAGTTGCACGCTGCGCCGGGAGTGATTGTGCACCGTGACGGTGTAGCTGAAGACGAAGCGCTGCTCGTCGGGAGCCGACTCCTCCACGCGGAAGGCCGGCTCCACGTCGACGCATACGGCATTGCCGAGCTCTTCGGGGGGCGTCAGTGTCATGGGACCACTCCTTCGGCGGTGACCAGGTGATTGGCGATGCGCACGAACTCGCCCACCGCCAGGGTCTGGGGACGACGGCCGGGGTCGATCCCCAGCCCCTCGAGGGCCGCCGCCTCGATGCGGCCCTTGAGGTTGTTGCGCAGGGTCTTGCGCCGCTGGCCGAAGGCCTCGCGCACCAGGGTGAACAGCAGCGCCTCGTCGTGCGCCCGGTGTGGCAGTTCGGCATGGGGAGACAGGCGCACGATGGCGGAATCGACCTTGGGCCGCGGCACGAACGCCTCCGGTGGCACCACGAACAGCGCGTCGACCCGGCAGTGGTACTGGGCCATCACCGAGAGCCGGCCCCAGTCGGCGCCGCCCGGCTCGGCCGCCAGGCGGTCGACCACCTCCTTCTGCAGCATGAAGTGCATGTCGGCGACCGCGTCGCCGGCCTGGAGCAGATGCATGATCAGCGGGGTGGAGATGTTGTAGGGCAGGTTGCCTACCACCCGCAGCGGCTCTCCCTCGCCCCGCAGCGCCCGGAAATCGAACTTCAGGGCATCGCCCTCGTGGATCACGAAGCCGGGGTAGTTGAAGAACTGCACCCGCAGCCCGGGGACCAGGTCGCGGTCGAGCTCGATCACCTCGAGGCGCCCATCAGCCGCCTCGAGCAGCGGCTCGGTCAGTGCGCCCTGGCCGGGGCCGATCTCCACCAGGCGGTCGCCGGGCCGCGGCCCGATGGCACGCACGATGCGCGAGACGATGCCCGGGTCGCGCAGGAAGTTCTGGCCGAAACGCTTGCGGGCCCGGTGAACCGGGGGGCGGGATGCCATTCAGGGTTGTCCTTCTATCGCTGTGGTCTGCTTCTGGATGTCATACGGTGCTGATCCGGAGACAGACCTGTGCGGAGGCGCTGTGAACCCTTCCATGGGCGCTACCGACGCCATCCCTGGCGTAGGACCTCCGCTTCGGTCTGTCTCCGGCGCTCCTCACCTGGGTGCTACTTCAGTGCCGCGCCGGGCCATGTCGGCGGCCAGGGCCACGGCCACGCGCAGGCTGCCGGGGTCGGCGCTGCCACGGCCGGCCAGTTCCAGCGCCGTGCCGTGATCCACCGAGGTGCGCACCAGCGGCAGGCCCAGGGTGATGTTGGCGGCGCGGCCGAAGCCGGCGTACTTGAGCACCGGCAGCCCCTGGTCATGGTACATGGCCAGCACCGCATCGACGCCCTCGAGGTGGCGCGGCGTGAACAGGGTATCGGCGGGGAGCGGCCCGTCAAGGGCCAGGCCCTCGGCGCGCAGTGCTTCGAGTGCCGGGATGATGACGTCCAGTTCCTCGCGCCCCAGGTGACCGCCCTCCCCGGCGTGGGGGTTGAGCCCGCACACGGCGATACGCGGTGCCTCGATGCCGAACCAGCGCCGCAGGTCGGCATCGAGGATCCGCAGGATCCGCGTCAGGCGCGACCCGGTGATGGCGTCGCTCACCTCGCGCAGCGGCAGGTGAGTGGTGGCGAGCGCCACCCGCAACGCGGCACCGCCCCGCCAGCCGGGCCGGCCGGCGTGCAGGGCGCGGTCAGTGGCCAGCAGCATCACCACCTCGTCGACACCGCAGGCGTCGCGCAGGTATTCGGTGTGGCCGCGAAAGTCGGCATGACCGGCCTCGATGATCACGCCCTTGTGCAGGGGGGCGGTGACCATCCCGGCGGCATGGCCCTCCCGGCAGGCGCGAACCGCCACGTCCAGGGTCTCGAGCACGTAGGCGGCATTGGCCACCTCGAGTGCGCCGGGCCGCGACGGCGCGCGCAGCGCCACCGGCCACACCGGCAGCACGCCGGGGCGAGGCAGGGGCAACGGCTCGCCCGGCGTGCACTCGACGAGTTCGACCTCGCGGCCGATCAGGGCGGCACGTTCGGCCAGCAGGGCGGCATCGCCCACCGCCACGATGCCGGCGGCCGGCATCTCCCCGGCCGCCAGCATCAGCGCGAGTTCCGGCCCGATGCCGGCGGGCTCGCCAGTGGTGAGGGCCAGCACGGGCCCCGCCGCACCAGGCATCAACGGTCGGCGAGCCGATTGTCGATGAAGGCCTGGGAGCGGATCTCCTGCAGCCATACCTCCAGCTCCTCGTTGGCCTTGCGCTGGAACAGCGCCTGGCGGATCTGGTCACGACGCGCCTCGCCGCTGACGTCCTGCTGGCGGCGCTCCCCCACCTGAATCAAGTGGTAGCCGAACTGGGAACGTACCGGCGGCGAGATCTCGCCGATCTCGAGGCGCTCCAGGGCCTCCTCGAAGGCCGGCACGGTCTGACCGGGGCGCACCCAGCCAAGCTCGCCACCGTTGATGGCGCTACCGCGATCGCTGCTGAACTCCTGGGCGAGGGCGGCGAAGCTCTCGCCGCCCTCGATGCGATCGCGGAGCCGTTCGGCCAGCTGGCGAGCCTGGTCGTCGTCGCGATCCGGGGTGATATCGATCAGGATATGGCGGGCACGATGCTCCTTGATCACCGCCTGGCCGTGGCCACCACCCTGCTGCTCGAGGAAGCGCTCGACCTCGCGGTCACTGACGTTGACCCGGCTGGCGACCTGTCGCTGCTGCAGTTCGCGCAGCAGCATCTCGCGTCGCACCTCCTCACGTACCGCTGCCAGGGTCAGGCCGTCGGCCTCCAGGGCATCGGCGAACTGCTCCAGGGTCATGCCGTTGCTCTCGGCGATGGCACGCACCTGGCGGTTGAGTTCGGTGTCGTCGATGGCGAGCCCCGCATTGCGGGCCATCTGCAGCTGGATCTCCTCGGTGATCATGCGCTCGAGCACCTGTTCGCGCAGGACACGTTCGGGCGGCGCCTCGATGCCTCGACCGGCGAGCTGGCTGCGGGTCTGGGCGACCCGCTCGGACAGCTCACTCTCCATGATCGCCCCCTGGTTGACCACCGCCACGATGCGGTCCAGCGCCTCCCGCTCCATCGCCTGGAAGTTCTGGGCCTGGGCCACCAGGGGCAGCATGGCCCCCAGGCACAGGGCCAGACCGACACCCAGAATGGCGGTACGTCGACTGCGCATAGCGTTCTTTCCTCTCATCGATTCTCTCATTGGCGGCCTCCGGGTCAGAAGGCGGTGGAGCGATAGCCCGGAATGGCCTCCTCGAAATAACTGTCGGCTTCACGGCCCACGCCACCCAGGCCCTTGAACACGAAGCGCAGGAAGATTCCCCGATCGGTGAAGTCATCCTCGACACGGGCGGTATCGTTGTCGTCGATCCACTCGCGCCAGACCAGTTGCACACCGTAGCAGCAGTCGTTCCACTGCACACCCGCGAGCTGCTCAAGGGCCCGGCTGTTGGTCTGGTCGTAGAGGAAGCGACCGATCATGTCGACCCGGGGGCTCGCCTTCCAGGCGACCGACAGGTCGTACTCCTCACGGTTGTAGTCGCGGAAGTCATCCTCACCCGGCAATGCCGAGGGATCGAAGCCTTGGAGTTCCCAGCGGTAGCCAAGGTTCACCACGTGACCGGCGCGGGATCGATACTGCAGATCCGTGGAGGCTCGCTCGGTACGCTCCTGACGATCGTCATAGAGCCACTCCCAGCGGGAGCGCCACTGGTCGGTGATCCGCCAGTCGAGCCGGGTCACCAGCGGTGAGCGGTCGCGGGTGGCGTTGTAGAAGCGCTCGGCGTCCGACTCCGGGGGCAAGGTGTCCGGGTCGCCGTTCATGTCGATGGTGCGGTCGTCGAAATAGACCGCTTGCCCCATCCCCAGCGAGAGGCGCTCGCGACCACGCTCGTCTTCCAGCAGCCGCGACTCGACGCCCAGCGAGAGCCGGTTGAGGTCACCCACCCGGTCGGGGCCCGAGAAGCGGTGTGGCGACCAGAGCTGGTTCCAGGAGAAGGCCCGCTCCCGGGTGTCGAACTCGGGAAATTCGCGCTGATCCCGGGCCGGCACATAGGCGTAGTTGAACCGCGGCTCGAGGGTCTGACGATAGGCGCGCCCGCCGAGCTCCAGCTCGCGCTCGAAGACCAGCCCACCGTCGAGGGAGCTCACCGGCACGTTGCGGGTCAACGAGGTGTCGCGCTCGGTCTGGCGCTCGCCGTAGTCCAGGTCGTAGGCGGTGGCGAGCCATTCGACCCGGGGCTCGAGGTGCCCCCAGCTCTCATCGAAGCGCCAGCCCGTCGCCGGCGAGAGGTGCAGCCGAGAGCCGACGGCGGACTCGCGCAGTGGCACCCGGTTCTCGTCCACGTCCCGCCAGAAGTAGGTGGCGTTGGAGCGCCACTGCTGATAGAAGCCGCCCCCCTGGGACCAGCGGGCGTTGGCGGTCAGGCTGGGCAGCCTGTAGAAGGGCTTGTCGCGATCGCGCAGCGGGTCGTCGAGTTTCTGGTAGCCCTGGGCCCGGGCATCGAGCTGCCAGACGTCGCCACGATAGTCGAGCTGCGCCAGCCGTGGCATGTTCGAGGTACCGCGCTCGCCGAAGTCACTGCCGAAGTCGTCGAAGTAGCGCCCGTCGCTGGCCGCCCCGTAGCGCAATCGGTAGCGGGTGCGGGCATCGAAGCGTCCGGCGTGCCGGTAGTCGACGTACCAGCGATCCTCCCCCTCGTAGCGCCGCGAGGCGGCATCGGGGTCGTCACTGGAGCCGCCGCCGTCGCTGTCGAGGAAGGCCCCCTCGATCTGGCCGGCGTCCGTGGGAAAGAGGTAACGATACTCGCCTCCCAGCAGCAGCCCCCGGTCGGTGATCCAGCGCGGGGTGATGGTGGCATCGAAGTTGGGGGCGATGTTCCAGTAGAACGGCTGGGCATAGTCCAGGGCATCGCTGGAGAGCCCGAGCGCCGGCCACAGGAAGCCGGTGTGGCGGCGGTCGTCGATGGGGAAGCGTACCCAGGGCCAGTAGAAGACCGGTACCCGTCCCACTTCCATGCGGGCATGGCGGGCGGTGCCGAAGCCGCTCTCGCGGTCGAGCACGACGTCGTTGCCGATCAGCCGCCACAGGTCGCTGCCCGGGTCGCACGTGGTGAAGCTCGCCTCCGAGAGGCGATAGCGGCCGTCGTCGAGGCGCTCCAGGCGTACGGCGTCGCCGCGCAGGTGGCGGTCGTGCACCACGTAGTGGGCGGTGTCGATGCTCGCCGCGTCACTGGTCAGGGAAAACTCGGCGGCCTGCCCCCGCACCAGCAGGTTCTGGTCACGCAGTGCCAGCGGACCCTCGGCGAAGGCGCTCTCCCGCGAGCCCGGCACCCGCACTCGCGGCGCCTCGAGCTGGGCGGTGTCCCGTCGCAGGATCACCTCACCGCCGAGGATGGTTTCGCCGTCCGCGCCGTAGTGGGCGCTGTCCGACTCACTGCTGACCCGGCCACCCTCGGGAGGCGGCAGCCGGTAGTCGGGCATCACGTAGGTCCCGCGGCACAAGGCGTCCGCGGGGCGATCGTCGCCCCAGGGTTGCCAATCCAGCGACTCGGCCGGCAGCGGCTCGGGAGGCGCCGCCGAGAGCGGCCCGACAAACAGGCCGGAAGTCGCCAGACCGGCCAGGGCCGTCCATGTGAGTCGCTTGCCCATGTTCCTCGATGTCCTTGGCGGGATGAACCGGTATTATACAGGCCGCACGGAGCCTGTCCCGTCGACGCCCGGCATCCTGGACGCCAGCGGCGGTGGGCTCAGCATGCGGTGACGCCACGGAACCGTCAACCGGGCCCGCCCATCCATCGAACCAGGAGCCAGAATGCCTCACGCCACGCGAACCGAACGACTGCGTCACTGGGCCGCCGCGCGACACGGCCTGCCGCGCGAGGCCCTGGCACTGTCCCTGGCCGCCGGCGATGCCAGCTTCCGCCGCTACTTCCGGCTGCGTCTCCCCGACGGCAACACGCGGATGCTGATGGATGCGCCCCCGGAGCAGGAGGACAGCCGTCCCTTCGTGGCCATCGCCCGGCACTGGCATGCCGCCGGGCTGCCGGTGCCGCGGCTCCATGGCGAGGCCCTCGACGCCGGCTTCCTCGAACTCGACGACCTGGGCGACACCCCGCTGCAGTGGTACTTCCACGGCGACGACCACCCCGAGACCCTGGCCTGGCACGAACGCGCCCTGGAGCTGCTGCATGCCCTGCAGAACCGTGCCACCGCCGAGGGGCTGCCGCCCTACGATGCCGTGCTGCTCGGTCGCGAGCTCGACCTCTTCCCCGACTGGTGCCTGGGCGCGTGGCTCGGAATGGGCACCCCGCCGGGCTGGTCGGCGCTGCGCGAGGCACTCATCGCCGCCGCCCTGAGCCAGCCGACGGTCACGGTGCATCGCGACTTCGACGCCATGAACCTGATGGTCCATCGCGGCGAGCTCTATCTGATCGACTTCCAGGACGCCGTGGCGGGGCCGATCAGCTACGACCTGATCTCGCTGCTGCGCGGCCGCTACTGCCGCTTCCCGCCGCCGCGCTTCGCCGCCTGGGTCGAGGCCTTCCGCCGGCGTGCGGTGGCCGACGGGCGCCTGCCGGCCACCGCCACGGCCGAGGCCTTTCTCCGCCAGGTGCAGGCCATGGCCGCCCAGCGCGCCCTCAAGGTGCTCGGCATCTTCTGCCGGCTGACCCTGCGCGACGGCCGCGACGGCTATCTCGAGCGGCTGCCCCACTTCCTCGACCACCTCGACGACAGCCTGACGGGCCTGCCCGGCCATGACGCCTTCCGCGCCTGGCTGGCGGATGACTTCCGCCCGGCGCTGGCCCGGCGCCTGGAGGGTACCCCGTGAAGGCGATGATCCTGGCCGCCGGGCTCGGCACCCGCATGCGCCCGCTCACCGACCACTGCCCCAAGCCGCTGCTGCCGGTGGGCGACCGACCGTTGATCGCCCACCACCTGGCGCGGCTGGCCGCGGCGGGCATCACCGACGTGGTGATCAACGTCAGCTACCGGGCCGAGCAGATCGTCGCGGCCCTGGGCGACGGCAGCGACTACGGCGTCTCCATTGCCTGGAGCCAAGAGGAGACGCCCCTGGAGACCGGCGGCGGCATCCTCCAGGCGCTGCCACTGCTGGGCGAGGCACCCTTCCTGCTGATCAACGGCGACATCTGGTGCGACCTCGACCCCGCCTGCCTGCCGCCGCTCGGCGACGACCTGGCCCACCTGGTGCTGGTGGATAACCCCGACCACCATCCGGGCGGCGACTTCCACCTGGATGATCGCGGCCGGGTCCATGACCAGGGCGAGCCGCAGCTCACCTTCGCCGGCATCAGCCTGCTGCAGCCGGCGCTGGTGGCCGACCAGGCACCGGGCGCCTTCGCCCTGGCACCGCTGCTGCGCCGCGCCATGCGCGCCGGCCTGGTCGGCGGCCACCACCACCGCGGCGCCTGGGTCGACGTCGGCACCCCCCAGCGCCTCGATGCACTGGATCGCCGGCTGCGGGCCGGCCGGGGCTGAGCAACCTGGAGACAACTGCTATGCTGCCTGTCATTTTTCACCGTCCCACGCCGGAAACCCTGCTAGCCCGCAGGCCCCATTACGTGGACCGACAGTAAGGAAACCGATCTCATGAAAGCCAGTGTCAAGTGGACCGACGGTCGTCAGTTCGTTGCCGAATCAGGAAGTGGTCACAGCGTAGTCATCGACGGGCCGCCCGATCACGGCGGGCGCAACACCGGCCCGCGCCCCATGGAGATGCTGCTGATGGGCCTCGGCGCCTGTACCTCCTTCGACGTGCTGGAGATCCTCGAGAAGTCCCGCGCCCCCGTGGTCGACTGCGTGGCCACCGTCGAGGCCGAGCGTGCCGACAGCGTGCCCAGTGTCTTCACCCGGATCCACGTGCACTTCACCGTCTCCGGCACGGGGCTGAAGGAGAATCAGGTGAAGCGGGCCGTGGAGCTCTCGGCCGAGAAGTACTGCAGTGCCTCGATCATGCTGACCAAGGGCGGCGTCGACGTCAGCCACTCCTTCACCATCGTCGACGGCTGAGGGCGAGGCGCCTCACACCGGCGGGGCGTCGGCGTGGCGCCACATGTAGAGGGCGAGGTGGGAACGGTGCGGCGTGAAGCGTGCGGCCGTCCGCACGGTCTTGCGCCGGGGGCTGGTGAGGCGCGCCAGGGTCTTGCGGGCGGCGATATCCCCGTCGGGCCAGACGTCCTCATCGCCGAAGTAGAAGATCGCGATCATGTCCGCCGTCCACTGGCCGACGCCCCAGAGCGCGGTGAGACGGCGTGAGCGCGCCGCATGATCGAGGCCGCGCAACTCCTCCGCCTCGAGCCCGCCGGCTCGCGCCTCCCGGGCGATGGCACACATCGCGCGCGTCTTGGCCGCGGACAGGCCGCAGGCCCGGATCGCCTCGCCGTTCGTCTCGACAAGAAACTCCGTCAAGGGAGCCCCGTCTGCCGCGACGAGCACTCGGTTCCAGATGGAGCGGGCGGCCTTCACCGACAGCTGCTGGCCCGCCACCGACCGGCACAGGCGCTCGGCGAGGGGCTGGCTCGCGTCGGCGCGGAAGGCCACCGGCCCGGCTCGCCGCAGCGCCTCGGCCAGGACGGGGCTCAGCCCCTCGGCGATCTCGACGAAACGGCGGTGGATATCCTCGGACATGGGACACCGGGCTCAGAGGCGATAGACGCTCTTGGTCATCACCTTGGCCATCAACGACATGCCGAACTTCACCGGCGCCGGGAAGCGGGCACCGCCGGCCTCCAGCGCCAGTTGGGCGTGATGGGCCTCGTCGATGGCCATCTGCCGGAGCACCGCACGGGAACGGTGGTCCCCGGGGGGCAAGCGCTCCATGTGGTCGTCCAGGTGCTTGCCCACCTGCTCTTCGGTGGCGGCGACAAAGCCCAGGCTGAGGCGATCGCCGATCGCCCCGGCCACGGCCCCGAGGCCGAAGGAGGCGGCATAGAAGAGCGGGTTGAGCCGGCTGGTATGGTCATGCAGTTCCTGGAGGCGTTCGTCGCACCAGGCCAGGTGATCGATCTCCTCCTGGGCGGCCTCCTCCATCTGGCCGCGCACCTCCGGCAGCCTGGCGGTCAGCCCCTGACCCTGGTAGAGCGCCTGGGCACAGACCTCGCCGGTATGGTTGATGCGCATCAGTCCGGCGGCGTGGCGCCGCTCCTCCTCGCTCATCGGCTCGTCGCGGATCTCCTCGCCGGCGGGCGTCGGACGCAAGGCCCGAGCGGCATGGGGCACCAGGGTACGCACCACGGTATCGAACTGATGGATCAGGTTGTCGGTACGGGAGAGCTTGCGGTTCATGGCGGCCTCGTCGCGCCTCGGTCCGGGAAAGACCACTTCATTGTAACCGAGCGAGGGGGAGCACCAGAAGCTCCTTCGCTCACAGCACAACGCCACCGAGCGGTGGCGTCGAAGGATGCACCTGATGCGCCGAACACCGAATCTCGCGCGGTTGCCCGCAGAGCGCCGACTACCCAGCCGGCCAGGTAAAGCGTCGACCGCCCATCAGGTGCATATGTATATGGTAGACGGTCTGTCCCCCCTGGTCATTGCAGTTCATCACCACCCGGTAGCCGTCGTCGGCGAAGCCACGCTCCTTCGCCAGCCTGGCCGCGGTGTACTGCAGCCGACCGACCAGGGCCAGGTCACCCTCCTCGATGTCGTTGAGGGTGGCGATGTGCCGCTTGGGCACGATCACGACATGGGTCGGGGCCTGCGGGTTGATGTCCTCGAAGGCCAGCACCGCCTCGTCCTCGAAGACGATGTCGGAAGGGATCTCGCGGTTGATGATCTTGCAGAACAGGCAATCCATGGCGCACTCCGATTCGAATGGGACTGAACGATGCCTCCAAGGCTAGAGGTTACTCCCGCTCGACACGCTTGTCAGTCCATACCGCCCACCAGCAAGACCCAGCGAAGTATCACTTCACCTACTAGACATTGGTCTACCACCCATTGATTCACCCTCGGAGGGTGGCTAAGCTTTGTAAATGTTGACGTCAACATTTACAAAGTCAGCACAGCCTCACTTTGCACCGCTTCGGGCCGAAGTGGTCACCAATGGCAATTAAAGGAGAGAATGTAATGACGAAAGAATTGACCGGTAAGGTGGCAGCGGTCACCGGAGCGGCGTCGGGCATCGGACTGGCCAGTGTCAGGGCGATGATTTCTTCGGGCGCCCGCGTGGTACTGATCGACCGCGATGAGGCCGCCCTGATGGCGCTCTGCGACGAGCTAGGCGATGCGGCGATTCCACTGGTCATCGACCTGCTCGATCCGCAGGACTGCGCAACGCTGCTCTCACGGGCTCTGGAGAAGACCGGCCAGCTCGATATCTTCCACGCCAATGCCGGCAGCTATATCGGTGGTGACTTGATCGATGCCGACCCGGACGCCATCGACCGGATGGTGAGCCTGAACGTCAGTGTCGTGATGAAGAACGTCCATAATGTTCTGCCACATATGATCGAGCGTGGTACCGGGGACATCGTGGTGACAAGCTCGGTTGCAGGGCATTTTCCCGTCCCCTGGGAACCCGTGTACGCCTCCTCCAAGTGGGCCATGACCAGCTTCGTCCAGACCGTACGCCGCCAGGTCCTGAAACACGGCATCCGGGTTGCCTCGGTCTCGCCCGGTCCTGTCAACAGTGCTTTGCTGGCCGACTGGCCAGAGGAAAATCTGCGCAAGGCGAAGGAGTCCGGCAGCATCATCGAGCCGACCGATGTGTCCGATGCGATCATGTATATCCTGACCCGACCTCGCAACGTGACCATTCGTGACATGGTCGTTCTTCCCAGCAATTTCGATATGTAAGGAGGACATCGGAGACCACGATAACAATGATGGCCGAAGGGCTAGACAATGGTCTAACGGTCGTTGACCGATCGGGGAAGGTTTTCTAGCCTTCAAAATGTTGACGTTAACATACAGTGGCATCAACGCCTTCCCATCTCACCATACAAAGTGACAAGAACAAATCTGGAGCCAACCATGAACATCAGCAAGATCACAGCACCCATCCGCCAGGCCGCTCTCGTCACCGCCTGCGGGGCCGCCCTGGCCACGGGCACCGTGGTGGCAAGTGACCACACCCTGACCATCGGCATGTCCTTCCAGGAGCTCAACAACGAGTACTTCGTGACCATGCAGGAGGCGCTCGAGACCGCCGCCGACAGCTTGGGGGCTGAAGTGATTATCACCGATGCACGCCATGACGTCGCCAAACAGGTCAGCGACGTCGAGGACATGATCCAGCGAGGCATCGACATTCTGCTGCTCAACCCCGCCGACTCCGTAGGGGTTGAAACGGCCGTGTTGTCTGCCCAAGAAGCCGGCGTCACTACGGTCGCAATCGATGCCCAGGCCGAGGGGCCAGTGGACGGTTTCGTGGGTTCCAAGAACTATGACGCCGGCTACCTGGCCTGCGACTACCTGGCCCAACAGCTCGACGGTGAAGGTCAGGTGGCCCTGCTGGATGGCATTCCGGTCGTGCCGATCCTGCAGCGCATCGAAGGCTGCACCGATGCGCTCGACGAGTATGCCGGCATCGAGGTCGTGACCAAGCAGAACGGCCGCCAGGAGCGTACCCATGCCATGACGGTGACAGAGAACATCATTCAGGCCCACCCGAATCTCGACGGTCTGTTCAGCGTCAACGACATTGGCTCCCTGGGCGCCCTGATCGCCATCGAGGCCAGCGGCCGGGACATCAAGCTGGTCAGTGTCGACGGTCACCCCGAAGCCATCGAGGCCATTCAGCGTCCAGATTCGGCCTTCATCGCCACCTCGGCGCAGTATCCCCGCGACATGGTACGTGTGGGGCTCGGCCTGGCTCTAGCCAAGCATTGGGGTGCAGAAACCGCGCCCGCGGAGATCCCTATCGACGTGGAGCTGATCGACAGCGACAAGGCCGTCGACTTCAGTTGGTAACCCGACCGTAGACGCTGACAACGTGTGCCGCCCAGGGCGGCACACGAGGGTATCTCCATGACTCCATTGCTTTCACTGAGACACATCTCGAAGTCGTTTCCCGGGGTGAAGGCCCTGCAGGATGTGTCACTCGATGTCCACGCCGGCGAGGTGCATGCCCTGCTCGGCGAGAACGGGGCCGGCAAGTCGACGCTGATGAAGATCCTCTGTGGCATCTACCGCCAGGATGAGGGCGAGATCATCATCAACGGCGAGCACCGGGACTTCCACGGTTATCAGGACGCCCTCGATGCCGGGGTTGGCATCATCTTCCAGGAATTCAGCCTGATTCCCCACCTGGATGCCGTGGACAACATCTTCCTGGGACGCGAACTGCGCAACCGGCTCGGGCTGCGAAACCGGCGTGGCATGATCCGCGAGGCACAGCGCCTGTTCGACCACCTCAAGGTCTCGATTCCTCTGGACCGTCCCATCACCGAGCTGAGCGTCGCCGACCAGCAGTTCATCGAGATCGCCAAGGCCCTGTCCCTGAATGCCCGCATCCTGGTACTCGACGAGCCCACCGCGACCCTGACCCCCACCGAGGCCGACCACCTGTTCACCATCATGCGCGAACTGCGCGAACAAGGGGTCGGCATGGTGTTCATCTCCCACCATATGGAGGAGATCTTCACCATCTGCGATCGCGTCACCGTGATGCGCGACGGCGAGAAGATCGATGACTGCGACGTCGCCTCGACCACCCCCGACGACCTGATCGAGAAGATGGTCGGCCGGCGCGTCGAGAACATCTTCCCCGAGCATCGTTGCGATGCCGACTACGCCGATGTGGTGCTGGACATCGAGGCCCTGCGCCTCGACGCCGATGGCCCCGAGCACTCACTGAAGCTCCACCGTGGCGAGATCCTCGGCTTTGCCGGCCTGGTGGGTTCCGGTCGCACGGAACTGGCCATGGGGCTGATCGGCGCGACGCGGCCCGCGCATGCCCAGGTGCGCATGGAGGGAAGGCCGGTCAGGCTCCGTCACCCCGCCAGCGCGCTCAAGCAGGGGATCGGCCTGCTGCCGGAGAGCCGCAAGACCCAGGGACTGATCCTGCCCTTCTCGTGCCGCGAGAACATCTCCCTGAACAACCTGACGCAATTCCAGGGGGCCATGCCGCTGATCCGACGCGGCGAGGAGTCCCGTACCGCCGCCCAACTGATGGCGTCGGTCCGGGTCAAGGCCCCCAGCCCCGAGACACCGGTTGGCGACCTCAGTGGCGGCAATCAGCAGAAGGTGGTCATCGCCCGTTGGCTCGGTCACCAGTGCAAGGTGCTGATCTTCGACGAACCGACCCGCGGCATCGACGTCGGCGCCAAGTCGGAGATCTACGCCCTGATGAAGAAGCTCACCGCCCAGGGTGTGTCGATCATCATGATCTCCTCGGAACTACCCGAAGTGCTCGGCTTGTGCGATCGCGCGGCGGTCTTCTACCACGGCCGCATCGCCGCCGAACTCGCGGGCGATAAGCTCAACTCACAATCCATCATGCACCATGCCACGGGGGGACTCAGCTCATGAGCCATCTCGCCTCAACGCCTGGCACCGCCCGTCAGTCCCTCAAGATGCGACTGGAAAGCTGGCGCCGTACCCCGATCTTCTACCCGCTGATCGGTTTCATCATCGTCTTCATCGCCATGGCGGTCATCAACGACAACTTCCTGACGGGGAGCAACCTGACCAACCTGGCCCGCCAGACCTCGATCATCGCCATCATCGCGGTAGGGATGAGCCTGGCCATCCTCACCGGCGGCATCGACCTCTCGGTCGGCCCGGTCATGGCCCTCTCGGGCACCGTCATGGCAGGGCTGATGGTGGCCGGGGTGCCGCCGTCGCTGGCCATTCTGCTCGGGCTGCTGGTGGGTGCCGCCTTCGGGGCCTTCAATGGCGCCTTCATCGCCTTCGCCGGCATGCCGCCGATCATCGTCACCCTGGCGACCATGGGCATCGCCCGCGGCCTGGCCCTGATCTACACCGGCGGCTACCCGATCTCCGGGCTGCCCGCGGAGTTCGCCTTCTTCGGGCGCGGCAGCCTGGCTGGGATCGAGACCCCCATCCTGCTCATGATCGCCGTCTACGCACTCGGCTTCGTGCTGCTCCATCACACCGCCACCGGGCGCTACCTGTATGCCATTGGCGGCAACGAGGAGGCGACTCGCCTCTCCGGCATTCGCGTCTCCCGGTACAAGTTGCTGGTCTACACCCTGAGCGGCACGACCGCCGCCATCGCCGGGCTGATCCTGACCTCTCGCCTGATGAGCGGTCAGCCCAACGCCGGGGTCGGCTTCGAACTCGATGCCATCGCCGCCGTGGTGCTGGGTGGCGCCGCTATTACCGGTGGACGCGGCATGATCCTCGGCACCCTGATCGGCGCCCTACTGCTCGGCGTGCTCAACAATGGCCTCAACCTGATGGGCGTCTCTCCCTATCTCCAGACCGTCATCAAGGGGCTGATCATCCTGCTGGCGATCTATATCAGCCGCAAACGCACACCCTGAGCCCCGCGCACCAGCGACATCCGACCAGAGGAGAACCTCATGGAAACCGTTATCGGTATTGATATCGGCACCCAGAGTACCAAGGCGCTAGTGATCGATCGCCATGGCCATATCTTGGCCGAACATAGTCAGGGCTACCGCGTCGACACACCGCGCCCACTCTGGGCCGAACAGTGGCCGGACGTGTGGTGGGAGGCCGTGCTCGACTGCCTGCGTGCCTGCCTGGACGCTCCCGGGATCGATCCCCGGAGTGTCAAAGGACTGTGTGTCAGCAGCCTCTACGGCGGCTCGGGCATCCCGGTTGACTCCGAGATACACCCCCTGCATCCCTGCCTGATCTGGATGGACCGCCGGGCCGAGGCCCAGGTCCAGTGGGTGAAGGAGCACATCGATTTGGCCCGGCTGGGCGACATCACCGGCAACGGGGTGGACAGCTACTACGGCTTCACCAAGATGATGTGGCTCAAGGCCAAGCGACCCGAGATCTGGGAGCAGACCCGCTATCTGCTGCCGCCCAACAGCTATATCAACTATCGCCTGAGTGGCGAGATCGCCATCGACCACTGTTCGGCCGGCAACATCGGTGGCATCTACGACTTGTCGGCACGCACCTGGTCGAACGAGATGCTTGACGCCCTGGGCCTCGACCGGGACAAGCTGCCGACGCGCCTGGTGGACTCGGGGGCGTCGATCGGTGGCCTGCTGTCCTCCCTGGCCGACTCGCTCGGCCTGTGCGCCGATATCCCCGTGGTCGCTGGTGGCGTCGATGCGGCCATGGCCACGCTGGCGGCGGGGGCGACCCGCCCCGGCAATCACGTCGCCATGATAGGCACCAGCATGTGCTGGGGAGTGATCAACCAGCGCGTCGACGCCGGCCAGGGCTTGATCAGCATGCCGCATGTCTTGAACAGCGACCGCGACCTCTACACCTTCGGCGGCGCCCTGACCGCCGGGGCCTCGGTCAGTTGGTTTGTCGATACCTTCTGCGCCGATCCCCAGGCCACCGCCGAAGCACCTGGCGACGTCTTCGAGCAACTCGAGCCGCCCGCCCGCGAGCTTCTCCCGGGCGCCGATGGCCTGCTCTTCCTGCCCTACCTGATGGGCGAGCGCAGCCCGGTCTGGGATGCCCAGGCCAGCGCCGGCTTCATCGGTCTCAGTCTCTATCATCGCCGCCATCACCTGTATCGCGCCGTGCTGGAAGGCGTGACCTTCGCCCTGCGGCACAACATGGAGGCGGGCACCCGACAGGGAGTGACCCTCGACGCCCACCTGATCGTGGTCGGTGGCGCCACCCGGTCGGACCTGTGGATGCAGATCATCGCTGACGTGACCCGCATGCCGGTCTACACCTACCGCGAGAACGTGGAGGCGGCCCTGGGAGCCGCCCTGCTGGCCGGGCAAGCCACCGGCTTGATCGACCTCGCCGAACCGCTGCGACATGGCACCCTGATCGAGCGCGCCAAGCCTTCCGAGGTGGCAGCGCGTCGCTACGACGACCTCTTCTCCCTATATTGCCAGCTCTACCCCACGCTCAAGCCGATCATGCATCGGCTCAATGCCAACGACACACTGAGCGAGTGACACCACATCATGAATTTCGAACTCCAGAACCAGCGCATCCTCGTCACGGGGGCGACCAGTGGTATCGGTCTCGACATCGCTCGGTCCCTCGCCGAACTCGGCGCCGGCCTGGTGCTGTTCGGTCGCAACCGGGACAGGCTCGCCGAACTCGAGCAAGAGCTGGGCGCCCACACCCTGGCCGTCGACATCACCGATGAGGCCGCAGTCACCGAGGCCTTCGCCGAAATGCCCGTCCTCGACGGCCTGGTCAATTGTGCCGGCATCTCGATCCTCGACGACGCTCTGGACGTCAAGGGGGAGGACCTCGAGCGAATCCTGGCCACCAACGTCACCGCCAGTGCCATGGTAGCGCGGGAAGCGGCACGCCACATGATCACCCACGGCCGCCAGGGCAGTATCGTCAACGTCTCCAGTCAGGCGGCCATGGCCGCCCTGCCTGGACACCTGGGCTATTGCGCCTCCAAGGCCGCCCTGGATGCCATGACCCGCGTGCTGTGCCTCGAGCTTGGCCCCAAGGGCATACGCGTCAACAGCGTCAATCCGACGGTGACTCTGACTCCCATGGCCGAGCGCGCCTGGGCGGATCCCGCCAAGCGCGACCCCATGCTGGCCGCCATTCCCCTGGGACGTTTCGCCACTCCCCGGGAAGTCTCACTGCCGGTGGCTTTCCTGCTGAGCCCGGCCGCGTCGATGATCAGCGGCGCCTGCCTGCCGATCGACGGAGGCTTCACGTCTCACTAGTCCCGCATTCTGCGTTCTGCAAGGAGAAGGAGCCTGACATGTACATCGGTGTGGACTGCGGCACCCAGAGCACCAAGGTGGTGGTGGTCGATGTCGAGGGCGGCCGGATCCTAGGCGAGGCCAACCGCCCCCATACCCTCAACGAGGGCGACAACGGCCGCCGCGAGCAGGCCCCGGCCGACTGGATTGCGGCCTTCCGCGGCGCCTTCCGCGAGGCCGCGGAGCGGGCCGGGGTCGACACTCGAACGATCCGCGCCATCGGCGTCTCCGGCCAGCAGCACGGCTTGGTGGCTCTGGATGCCGCGGGCGAGCCGGTCCACCCGGCCAAGCTGTGGTGCGACACCGAGACCGCCACCCACAACGCCGTCCTGATCAAACGCCTGGGCGGCGAGTCGGGCTGTCTCGACCGGCTGGGCCTGGTGCTGCAGACCGGCTACACCGCCTCCAAGCTGGCCTGGCTGCGCGACACCCGGCCCGAGGCCTACCGACGCATCGGCAGCCTGCTGCTGCCCCATGACTACCTCAACTTCTGGCTCACCGGCGAGCGGGTCGCCGAGGCCGGCGATGCTTCGGGCACCGGCTACTTCGACACCCGGGCGCGGCGCTGGCGCGAGGACGTGTTCGCCGAGATCGCCCCGGAGCTCGACCCGGACCAGGTGCTGCCGCGGCTGATCGACGCCCACGAGCCGGCCGGGACGGTGCGTCCCGAGCTGGCCGCCGAGCTGGGGCTGGCCGAGGACGTGGTAGTCTCCTGCGGCGGCGGCGACAACATGCTGGGGGCCATCGGCACCGGCAACATCGCCCCGGGGCTGGTGACCCTGAGCCTGGGGACCTCGGGCACGGTGTGCGCCTACTCCCCTGAGCCGGTGATCGTCGACAACGCTCAGGTCGCCAACTTCTGCGCCAGCCACGGCGGCTGGCTGCCCTTGATCTGCACCATGAACGTGACCTCGGCCACGACCCGGGTGCGCGAGCTGTTCGGCCTCGACCTGGTGACCTTCGGTGAGCGCCTCGCTAGTGCACCGATCGGCGCCGAAGGGGTCACGGTGCTGCCGTTCTTCAACGGTGAGCGGGTCCCGGCGCTGCCCCAGGCCACCGGCAGCTTCCTGGGGCTGACCAGCGTCAACACCACCCAGGCCAACCTGTGTCGGGCCGTGGTCGAGAGCGCCACCTTCGGCATGCGCTACGGACTCGAGTTGCTCGGCGACCTGGCAGAGGGGGCCAGCCAGATCCGCCTGATCGGCGGCGGGGCGAAGAGCGCGGTGTGGCGCCAGATGGTCGCCGACATCACCGGCACCCCGGTGATCTGCCCAAAGGTCACCGATGCCGCCGCCCTGGGCGCGGCGGTGCAGGCGGCCTGGTGCGAGCGCTACCCCGACGCCTCTCTCGAGGACCTGGCCGCACGGCTCGTTCACCTCGACGAAAATTCACGGGCCGATCCCAAGCCCCACCGCGTGGCAGCCTATTACGAGGCCTATGGCCGTTATCGTCGGGCTCTCACCGATCACTACGCCTGACGGGACCGATCACTCAATCGAGGAAAATACTTCATGACACCTCAACTCGACGCCCTTCGTCAGCACTCCCTGATGGTCGCCGATACCGGTGACCTGGAGGCCATCCAGCGCTACCGGCCCCATGACGCCACCACCAACCCCTCGCTGATCCTCAAGGCCTTCGAATTGCCGGGTTACCAGGCGCTGATCGATCGGGAACTCGCCGCGGTCAAGGCCGAGACCAGCGACCGCCAGGATCAGATCGAGCACGCCGTGGACCGACTCGCCGTGGCCATGGGCAGCGAGATCGTCAAGGTGGTGCCCGGCCGCGTCTCCACCGAGGTGGCAGCGAAACTGTCCTTCGACACCCAGGCCAGCATTCACAAGGCCCACGAGCTGATTGAGCTCTACGAGCGATGCGGTGTGGCCAAGGACCGGGTACTGATCAAATTGGCCTCGACCTGGGAGAGCATCCGCGCCGCCGAGGTGCTGGAGAAGGAAGGCATCAACTGCAACCTGACCCTGCTGTTCAGCGACGCCCAGGCCCAGGCCTGTCTCGATGCCGGGGTCTTCCTGGTCTCACCGTTCGTCGGCCGAGTTACCGACTGGTACAAGAGGGAAACCGGTCAGGATTTCACCCCCGACACCGACCCCGGCGTACAGTTCGTGCGTGGTGTTTGCCAACGGGCCAACCAGGGCGGCTACGACACCGTGGTGATGGGCGCCAGCTTTCGCAACATCAGCCAGGTGCTGGCGCTGGCCGGCTGCCCACGACTGACCATCTCGCCGACGCTGCTCGAGGAGCTGGCCACCACGCCTGGCGAATTGAAACCCAGGATGCCCATGACACGCAGCGGCGGCCCCCGTCCGACCCCGCTCACCGAGCCCACCTTCCGCTGGGACCACAACCAGGACGCCATGGCCAATGACAAGCTGGCCGAGGGCATTCGCCGTTTCGCCGAGGATCAAGAGTGTCTCGAGGCACGCATCGCCGAGCGGCTAGACGCGCGCTGAGCCGTACCTCGGCCGCTATACGAGGCTGGCCGATGTCAGCAATCGCATATCACTCCTGCTCAGCAGATGACGGATAGGCGCTGCAACGATCAATTCACGAGCTTGGCGGAGATCACGACCTCACGGCTGGCAGCCGTGGGGTCCTGGATCTGTTCGAAGAGCAAGCGGAACGCCTCATGCCCCGCCTGGTAGGTATCATGGGCGGCACAGGGCACCGACACCTCGAAGATATCGGCATAGGGCAGGCGGTCGACTCCCACTACCATCACCTCGTCACGGGACACACGGGCATCATGCAGGGCGCGCATGGCCCCCAGGGTGATCAGCTGATTGAAACCAAAGACGGCGTCAGGAAGCGTCCCCCGGCGTAGATAGGCCGCCATGTCGCGGTAGGCGGGCTGCAGAGTGTAGTCGCCTGCCCGCGACTCGAGCACAAGCTCTACGTCGGCGGTACGATAGGCCTCCTCGAAGCCTGCCAGGCGCTCGAGAGAGATCCGTGAGTCCCGCGGCCCCGTCAGGGCCAGTACTCGACGAATGCCCCGATCTGCCAGCAGCTCACCGAGCAGTCGTCCGGCGCGGCGGTTGTCCAGTATCACGCGACTGAAGTCCGGCACATTCAGGGTGCGGTCCAGCATCACCATCGGCAGCCGGGCCTGGCGCAGCCTATCGAGATAGGCGGGGCGATAGCCGGCACCGTCGGAGACAGGCGACAGGATGATGCCTGCCACCTGATAACTGAGCAGGGTCTCGATCGCCACCTCCTCGAGGGCCGGCGAGCCATCGGTATCGATCAGCATGATGGTGTAGTTCTGCTGCTTCGCAGCACGCGAAATCGCCTTGATGACCTCGCTGTAGAAGGGGTTGTCGACGCTGGCCGTGACCAGGCCGATCAGGCGATTCTCGCGGCTCCTGAGCTGGATGGCGAAGGCGTTGGGGACATAGCCCAGCTCCCGTGCCGCGGCCAGGATCTTGTCGCGGGTCGCCGGCTTGACGAGGTGGGGCTTGTTCAAGGCACGCGACACCGTCATGTTGGTCATGCCCACATGCTTGGCGATGTCGGTGATGGTCACCTTACTGCGCCTTGCCATTTCTCACTCGGGATATCAGAGCCACTCAGCGGAAACGCCGCTGGGCGAGCAGGTGGCGGACCAGCGGTGCCAGAATCAGCTCCATGGCCAGTGACAGCCGCGAGCCCGGCACCACCAGGGTGTGCGGGCGACTCATGAAGGCATCCTGGATCATCGCCAGCAGGTAGGGGAAGTCGACCGTGGAGGGGTCGCGGAAGCGGATCACCACGAAGGACTCGGCATCGGTGGGGATGTCCTGTACCTCGAAGGGGTTGGAGGTATCCACCGTGGGCACCCGCTGGAAGTTGATGTGGGTACGCGAGAACTGCGGCTGGATATAGCGCACGTAGTCGCCCATGCGCCCCAGGATGGTGTCGATCACCGCCTCCTGGGAGTAACCCCGCAGCTTGATGTCGCGATCGATCTTCTGGATCCACTCCAGGTTCATGGTCGGCGCCACGCCCACCAACAGGTCGACATGGCGGGCAATGTCGTGCTCGGCGGTCACCAGGCCGCCATGCAACCCTTCGTAGAACAGCAGGTCGGTGCCGCAGGGCAATGACTGCCACTCGGTGAAGGTCCCCACCCGGTAGCCCGCCTCGATCATCTGCTTGTCTTCGGCGTGGATATAGTGGCGGAAGGTGCCGCTGCCGAACTCGCCGTACTCCTGAAACAACGCCTCGAGGCGATCGAGCAGATTGGCTTCCACAGCGAAGTGGGAGAGCTCATCCTTGCGATCGGGTTCGTCGTGGAAGATCCGCGCCAATTCCTCCCGGGTGTAGCGGTGGAAGGCATCGCCGTCGACGAAGGCGGCGTGCACGTCCTCCCGGGCGAACATGCGCTCGAAGGTGCGCTTGACCGTGGTGGTCCCGGCCCCGGAGGAGCCGGTCACGGCAATGATCGGATACTCGCGGGACATCAGCTCGCTCCCTCGTCTTGTTGTTGGTGTCGGGTGCAGGACGGGGCGATCAACCGGCCCGGCGCTCGCGGGCGATGGCACGAAAGGCGATATCGCGGCGGCAGAAGGCGCCCTCCCAGGTGATGGCCTCCACGCCCCGGTAGGCCAGGTCACGCGCGGCCGAGACCCCTTCCCCGAGGGCGGTGACGCAGAGCACCCGGCCGCCGGCGGTGACAACCCGGCCATCCTCCTCGGCGGTGCCGGCGTGGAAGACCTTGCAGCCGGTGGCTTCGGCGGACTCGAGCCCCTCGATCGCGTCACCCTTGCGATAGCTGCCGGGATAGCCGCCGGCGGCCAGCACCACCCCCACCGCGGCGCGGGGATCCCAGTCGCAGCGCTTGCCCGCGAGCTCGCCCCGGGCGCCGGCCAGGCACAGCTCGGCGAGATCCGACTGCAACCGCAGCATGATCGGCTGGGTCTCGGGGTCGCCGAAGCGGCAGTTGTACTCGATCACCTTCGGATTGCCCTGGGGATCGATCATCAGGCCGGCATACAGGAAGCCGGTGTAGGCGTGCCCCTCCGCGGCCATACCGCGCACGGTGGGCAGGATGACCCGCTCCATGATCCGTGCATGCACCTCGTCGGTGACCACCGGCGCCGGCGAGTAGGCGCCCATGCCACCGGTGTTGGGGCCGCTGTCGCCTTCACCGACCCGCTTGTGATCCTGACTGGTGGCCATGGGCAACACCGTCTGGCCATCGACCATGACGATGAAGCTGGCCTCCTCGCCCTCGAGGAACTCCTCGATCACCACCCGGGCGCCGGCATCGCCGAAGGCGTTGGCCTCGAGCATGTCCCGGACGGCCGCCTCGGCGTCGGCGAGGGTCATGGCCACGATCACCCCCTTGCCGGCGGCCAGGCCGTCGGCCTTGATCACGATGGGCGCGCCCTTCTCGGCCAGATACGCCAGCGCCGGCGCCACCGCGGTGAAGGTCCGGTAGTCGGCGGTGGGAATGGCATGGCGTGCCAGGAAGTCCTTGGTAAAGGACTTGGAGCCCTCGAGCTGGGCGGCGGCCCGGGTCGGGCCGAAGATGGCCAATCCCGCCTCGCGGAAACGATCGACCACGCCCTCGACGAGCGGCGCCTCGGGGCCGACGATGGTCAGTGCGACTCCCCGTTGCCGAGCGAAGGCCACCAGGCCCTCCAGGTCGGAGACGGCGATATCGACGTTCTCCAGGCCCGGCTCGCGGGCGGTACCGGCATTGCCGGGCGCGACGAAGACGGTTTCTACCCGGGGTGACTGGGCGACCTTCCAGGCCAGGGCGTGTTCGCGGCCACCGCCGCCAATGATCAGAACCTTCATCCGTTCAACCTTTGGGCATCTCGAAACGTCGCGGCATTATGTCAGAAAGTCGCCGTCGCCGCCCTCCCGAGCCGTCCGGCGTCACTTCGGCTCGTCGTCGTCCTTGTTGCCGGCCTGACCGATGGTCTGCTGCCAGAAACGCAGGTTCTCCTCGGCCAGCTCTCGCATCAGCTCCATGGGCGAGTGGCGCATGGCCTGCTGCCACTGGTCCTGGACGTGCTTCTGCTGCTCGAGCATCAGCCGGGTGCCCTGCTCCAGATAGCGGGCCAGCGGCAGCGGCTGGGACATGGCATAGACACGGATCAGCTGCTCGAGCAGGTCGTTGGAGAAGACCTCCGCCTCGCCGTCGGCCTGCTCCTGCTCGATGATGATCGACAGCAGGATGGTCCGGGTCAGGTCCTCGCCGGTCTTGGCATCCTCGACACGGAAGGGAACCTCGTCGAGGATCAGGCCGCGCAGATCCTCGAGGGTCACGTAGCGACTCTGTTCGGTATCATAGAGTCTGCGGTTGGCATACTTGCGTATCACGCGCACGGCGGTGCTCCTTGTCGTGAGGTGGGCCTCTGCCCCCATACTGGTATTGTGCACCGCGACACCGCCCATGCAAGGGAAACAAGGCCCATGAACCTGATCCTGCTCTCGCCCGCCGACCTCGAGGGCACCTGCCTCGCCCGGGTCCGCGACCCGCGCCGCCTGGCCCATCTGCGTGAGGTGCACCGCGCCCGGCCCGGCGACCGCCTCACCCTGGGCATCGAGGGTGGCGGCATCGGCCGCGGCGAACTCCTCGCAGTCGATGCGCACGAGGCACGCTTCGCCATCGCGGCCCTCGACCAGCGTCCGCCTCCGGCGCTGCCGGTACACCTGGTGCTGGCGCTACCACGCCCTCGCATGCTGGCGCGCAGCCTCGAGCATGTCACGGCACTCGGCGTGAAGCATATCACCCTGCTGCACAGCCGCCGCGTTGAAAAGAGCTACTGGCAGTCACCGGAGCTGACGGCGGAGAAGATCCGGGCCCACCTGGTGCTGGGCCTGGAGCAGGCCCGCGATACGGTGATGCCGGAGGTGACGCTGGCGAAGGGCTTTCGCCCCTTCGTCGAAGACGTGCTCCCGGGGCTGCTGGACGAACGCCGCGGCCTGCTGGCCCACCCCGGCATGCCCCAGGCCTGCCCGCGAGGCCTCGCCGAGCCCACCCTGCTGCTGGTGGGCCCGGAGGGAGGGTTCATTCCCTGGGAAGTGGAGAAAATGCTCGCCGCCGGCTGCGAGGGCATCCATCTGGGCCCCCGCATCCTGCGGGTGGAGACCGCGGTGACTGCCCTGCTCGCCCGCCTCTTCTGAGAGGGTGTTACTCGTCCTTGTCCTCGTGGGCCATCACCTTGGCATCCTCACCACAGTTCGGCGCGTTGAGGAAGGTGCGGCCCACGTCGAGCAGCCCCAGGTGGCCGATGGTGCGCCGACCCAGCAGCAGCGGATAGTGCATCTCCTCACGATCGCGCAGGCTGAACTGCTCCTCGTAGACGGTGTTGCCCATGCACACCTTCATCAGCACCACCGCACGCCGGTCGCTACCGCCGGCACCGCGCAGGCGGATGTTGCGATACACCGGCAACTCCATCTCATGGGTGAAGCGCTCTCCGGTCGCCTCATCCTCCAGCTCGAGACGGAAGCTCACCCACTCCTCGCCCTCCTGCTCGAAGCGCTCGATGTCACGGGCATCGAGCGATGAGGTCAGGGCGCCACTGTCGAGCTTGGCCTTCACCTCCACCCCCCAGGGCTCCAGGGTGGCCTTCTCCACCCAGCCGAACACCTCATCCTCGGCCGCGGCCTGGGTCGCGCCGACGGCCAGCAACAGGCCGGCGAGCGGGCCGAGCACGCGCGGCGACCAGCGAATCGGAAAGCGGGGGAACAATAGGGCGGCTCTCATTGGCGACCTCCTCTCATGCGAGACACGCGGGGGACGGAAAAAGACAAAAAACATGCAGGTGGACCACACCGGGCGTCGCGGGTTCCCGACTTGACGCCCCGGCACGGCTCGCGAATGCTGTGAACATCGGCTTGCCGGACGCGTCGCCGACGCCCCGGCAGGCAGTCCATGGCGCCATCAACAGGAGGAGAGCCCATGATCACCCGACACCTCACAAGGACGATACTGCCCGGCCTGTTCGCCGCCAGCCTGGCCATCCCTGCCCAGGCCCAGTCGGATCCCCAGGGTCTCTACTCGGCACGCACGATCCTCGACGCCGACGTGAGCCTGGCATCCGCCCCCGACACCCGCATCGGCCAGGTCGATGACATCCTGCTCGGCGACGACATGGCGGTCCATGCCCTGGTGGTGCAGAGCGGGGCCACGCTGGGCCTCGGCGGCCGGGAGGTCGTGGTCACCAACGCCCACTATCGGCTCGACACTCGGATCGACGAGGGTGGCACCACCACCCACCGGGTGGTGGTCGAGGCCAGCGAGGAGGAGTTCGCGACCCTGCCGCACTACGACCGCGACTGGTGGCAGCAGGCACAGGAGCGCTCACGCGAGGCCTGGGAGCGCACCCAGGAGGGGACCGAGAGCGCCTGGCAACGCACCCGCGAAGGGGCGGAACGCGTCGGCGATCGCGCCGGGCGCGCCTGGGAGCGGACCCGGGAAGGCGCCGAACGCGCCGGGGATGCGATCAGCGATGCCCTCGACGACATGACCAACTGAACCCGATGCCCGGGGCTTTCCCTCATCGCGTCAGCCGCTCCAGCAGTCGCACGGTGGCGAAGCCGTCCGGCGTGACATCGATCGACTGCTGGAAGGCCCGCAGGCCGCGGCGCGTATTGGGCCCCATGATGCCGTCCGGGGTGCCCACGTCGAAGCCGCGGGCATTCAGCGCCTGCTGCATCTCGCGCACCTGGCTGCGCGCGAGCGGCTGCTCGTCACGGGGCCAGCCCTGCACCACGCCGTCGCGCCCGGCGATCTCGTCGGCCAGCGTGCCCACGGCCAGGGCGTAGCTGGTGGCATTGTTGTAGCGCAGGATCGCCCGGTAGTTGGGGCCCACCAGGAAGGCGGGGCCACGGGCACCGGCCGGGGCGATCACCGAGGCCGAGGCGAACTCGGGTAGCGGCCCACCGCTCACCGCGCGCACCCCCTGAGCGCTCCACTCGCGACTCGAGCGGCGGGTGGCGAGTTCGGTCTGGGCATGGTCGAAGCCTTCCGGCAGTCGCACCTCCCTCCCCCAGGCCTGGCCCGGCTGCCAGCCGGCCCGCGCCAGGTAGTTGGCGGTGGAGGCCATCACGTCGGGAATACTGCCCCAGATATCGCGACGCCCATCACCATCGCCGTCGACCGCGTAGCTCTCGAAGCTCGAGGGAATGAACTGGGTATGCCCCATGGCACCGGCCCAGGAGCCGACCATGCGCTCGGGGGCGATGTCGCCCTGGTCGAGGATGCGCAGGGCCGCCAGCAGCTCGCCACGGGCGAAGTCGCGACGGCGGCCATCGAAGGCCAGCGTGGCCAGGGCCTCGAGAGTCGAGAAGTCGCCGAAGTTGCCGCCGTAATTGCTCTCGATACCCCAGATCGCCACGATCACCTCGGCCGGCACGCCGTAGTGCCGTTCCATGCGCTGCGCGGTATCGCGGTGCTCGGACAGCTTCGCCCGCCCCTGGGTCACCCGCTGGGCGGAGACGGCACTGTCGAGATACTGCCAGATCGGTCGCACGAACTCGGGCTGGGAGCGGTCGAGTTCGATGACCCGTGGACGATAGCGCACGCCATCCAGGGCGCGGGCCAGAGTCGATTCACTGATGCCTTCGGCGCGGGCGTCGCGTCGGAAGCCGGCCAGCCAGATGGTGAAGTCCGCCGGCGACGCGGCCTCGGCCACGCGCTCGCGGGGGGGCGCCGGCGGCTGGATGGCCGCCACCTCGACCCCATCGGTGTCGCGATCCGCGACGCCGGCCCCGGTGGTCGGACTGCTCTGACACCCGGCGAGCAGAGCCACGAAGAGCGTGGCGGGAAGAATCCTGAACATCATGACTCCTGCATTCCTTGGCGACATTGGCTGCAGGGGATCATCGCGCAGAATCCACGCCCAGACCAGAGGCGGCGCCCTCGTTTCGTGAGCGTGCACCGGCCACCCGGAGCTGGCCGGCGTGTCCAACTGGGCGCCGAGGGCTCAGGAGGGATCGCTCTCCTTCGGCTGACGCTTGGCATTGGCTTCGGTCTCGAGCCCGCTCTTCAGCTCGTGGGTCAGGGGATCGTAATTGGGGCGCAGTTCGTCCTTCACCGTGCCGCTCCACAGCTTGGAGCCGACGAAGTAGCCGGCCCGGCCGATCACGTGGGCGGCTACCGGCGCGGTCATCACCACGAAGACGATGATCGCGAAAGCGCGCGCCACCACGGCCACCTCACCGAAATGCAGCGCCACCGCCAGCATGATCAGGATCACCCCCAGCGCCGCGGCCTTGGTAGTGGCGTGCATGCGGGTCAGCAGGTCCGGGAGGCGCAGGATGCCCAGGGCCGCCAGCAGCATGAACAGCGCACCGGAGAGGATGAAGGTCCCCTTGATGAACTCAATCATCGCGTGGCCCTCCGCGTTCCAGGAAGCGGGCGAAACCGATCGCGGCCAGGAAGCCCATCAGGGCGATGACGATGGCGGCATCGAGAAAGCTCGATACCTCGGTGGCGATGGCATAGAGCCCCACCAACCCCACCACGATACTGGCGAACAGCTCCAGCGCCACCACCCGATCGGGCAGACTGGGGCCACGCACCACCCGCACGAAGGCCAGCACCAGGGCCAGGCCCATCAGCACCTGGCTGATCAGGATCACGATCTCCACGGCGTCACCTCGCGGCCAGACTCAGCGAAACAGTTCCAGGGCACGGTATTCCAGTTCCTTGAGGTTACGGCGCAGTTCCTCCTCGTCGTCGAGGAACATGGCGTGGATGTAGAGCACCTTGCGGTCGTCGGAGACGTCCAGGCTCAGGGTGCCCGGGGTCAGCGAGATCAGGTTGGCGACCATGGTGATCTCGAGCTCGGTAGTCGCCGCCAGGGGCATGGCGATCACCCCCGGCTTCATGAGCCAGGGCGGGGTGAGGATGTCGAAGGCCACCTTGAAGTTGGCCATCAACAGCTCCTTGATGAAGAAGCCGAGGAACTGCAGGATGCGCGGAATACGCGCCGGATAGCCCCTCAGCGCCTCGACCTGGGGCTCGATCAGTACCAGGGCGATATAGCCAAAGACCAGGCCCACCACCAGGTTGAGGCCGGTGAAGTCGCCACTGAGGATGACCCAGGCCAGCGCCAGCAACAGGTTCCAGATCGCTCCGGTCATGGGCTCACCTCCTCGGGCGGCGCCTCGAGCAGGGCCTCCCCCACGTCGGCCCCCTGCCCCAGCACGGCCTCGATATACCCCTGCGGGTTCATCAACTGGTCGCCGATGGTGGTCATGATCACCATCAGCGGTTGGGCGAAGACCCCGATCAGCACCGCACAGAGCGCCAGCCACCCCACCGGCAGGTACATCAGCCACAGGCTCGGCTTGACCATACGGCTGTCGTCCCCCACCACCATCTCCGCCTCGGGCACCAGGTTGTCTTCGGGCAGTGCCTTCCAGAACACCTCGTGCCAGATCTTGACCATCGAATAGAGGGTCATCAGCCCCACCGCCAGGGCGATGCCGGTGACCACATAGGCCTCGGCCTCGATACCGGCGCGGACGATCACGAACTTGGCGAAGAAGCCCGACAGCGGCGGCACCCCGGCCAGCGAGAAGGCGGAAATGAAGAAGGACACGGCGAGCCACGGCCGCTCCCGATAGAGCCCCCCCATCTTCTTGAGCTGGTAGGTGCCCTGCAACCGCCGGGTGATGCCGCTGATCAGGAACAGGTTGGTCTTGACCACGATGTTGTGCATCACCGCGAAGATGCCCCCGGCAATGGCCAGCGGCGTGAACAGTGCCAGGCCGAGAATCATGTAGCCGATCTGGCTGACGATATGGAACGACAGGATGCGGCGGAATTCGTACTGGGCGGCCGCGCCCAGCACGCCGGTGACCATGGTCAGGGCCGCCCCCCAGATCAGCAGATCCTGAGTGTAGTCCATGGTCTCGTTGAACATCAGTGTGAACACCCGGAACAGGGAGTAGACCCCCACCTTGGTCAGCAGCCCGGCGAACAGTGCCGATACCGCCACCGGCGGCGTGTGGTAGGAGGCCGGCAGCCAGAAGAACAGCGGAAAGGCCGCCGCCTTGATGCCGAAGGCGACCATGAACATCACCGCCAGCACCTCGACCATGCCGCGGTGCTCCGCCTCGGCCAGGCGCAGGGCGATGTCGGCCATGTTCAGGGTGCCGACCATGCCGTAGAGCAGGCCGATGGCGGTGAGGAAGATCACCGAGGCCAGCAGGTTGAGGGTCACGTACTTGATCGCCCCCTCCATCTGCGCCTTCTCGCCACCGAGGATCAGCAGCGCGAAGGAGGCCACCAGCATCACCTCGAACCACACGTAGAGGTTGAAGATGTCACCGGTGAGGAAGGCACCGGCGACCCCCGCCAGCAGCAGGTGCATCAGAGGATAGTAGCCGAACTTCTCGTGGTCGGGGCCGGTGGTGGCCAGCGAGTAGATCGCCAGCGCCAGGCCGATGATCGCGGTCAGCACCACCATCACCGCACTGAGCGTGTCGGCCACCAGGGTGATGCCGTAGGGGGCCTCCCAGCCACCCATCTGGATGGTCACGTACCCCTCGGCGGACACCGAGGCCATCAGCCACAGGGCCACCACCAGCAGGGCCAGGTTGCCGGCCACGGCGGTGAAGCGTTGCATGGGACGCGAACGCCAGAACAGCAGCGAGATGGCGCCCGACAGCAGCGGCAGGAGGACGGGAAGTGCGACTTCGGGCCTCACGTGTCGGTATCCTTCATCTTGTCCAGGTCATCGGCTTTGACGATCTCGTAGGCGCGGCGAATCAATACCACGGCGAAGGCCAGCACACCGAAGGCGATCACGATGGCGGTCAGCACCACCGCCTGGGGCAGCGGGTCGGCGATCGGGCCCGGTGGCACCAGCATCCCCTCGGGAATCAGCGGCGGGGCGCCTCGGGTCATCCCCGCCGAGGTGAAAATCAGCAGGTTGGCGGCGTTGGACAGCAGCATCAACCCGATCACCAGCTTGACGATCGAGCGACGCAGCATCATGAAGATCGCCGCGGCGTAGAGCAGCCCGATGGCCACGGCCATTACCGGCTCCATGTCGGATCTCCCCTGCGGGTGGGCGAAACGGCGCCGGCGGCGCCACGCATGCGCTCAAGGCTCATCCTTGTCCACCTCCATCAGTGTCATGACCATGGTCAGTACCGAGCCCAGTACGGCCAGGTAGACGCCGATATCGAAGATCAGTGGTGTCGATGCCTTGAAGTCGATGCCGGGAATCGTCCACCACTGGGCGGTGAGGAAAGGCTGATCCAGGAACCAGGCCGGGAAGACCGAGAGCATCCCCAGCAGCAGCCCCAGGCCGATCAGGTCCCGCGGGTCGACCATGCGCAGCACCTCGCGGGTGGCGCTGACCCCGAAGGCGAACAGGTAGAGGGTGAAGGCCCCCGCCGCCACCAGGCCGGCGATGAAGCCGCCGCCCGGCTCGTCGTGGCCGCGCAGCAGCAGGAACACCGAGAACAGCAGTTGCAGCGGCATCAACAGTCGGGCGGCGGTGTTGAGGATGATGGTGCCGGACTTAACCATCGATGGACTCCTTGGCCGGAGCGGCCTTCTTCGGCGGCTTGCCCGGGGCACGCAGCTTGAGCATGGCGAAGACGCCGATGGCCGCCAGCGCCAGCACGAAGATCTCGCCCAGGGTATCGAGTGCCCGGAAGTCGACCAGGATCACGTTGACGATGTTGCGGCCGTGGGCCAGCGGCGCACTGTTCTCGATCATGTAGCCGGAGATCGGAATGAACTGGTCGATGCTCCAGGACGTCAGGATCAGCAACGTGATCAGCACCCCCACGCTGCCGGCGACGATGACATCGCGGACCCGCTCCAGCGGCGTGGAGAGGCGGGAGAAGCGTGGCAGACGGAACAGCACCAGCACCAGCAGGATCACCGTCAGGGTCTCCACCAGCAGCTGGGTGATGCCCAGGTCCGGGGCGCTGAAGAGGATGAAGGTCAGGGCGATGGAGAACCCCATGATGCCCACCGAGACCACGGCGCCGAGCCGCGAGCGTGAAATGGTGGCGAACAGCGCCCCCATCACCATCACCCCGGCGACGACCGCCTCGTGGAAGCGCACGTCCAGGCTGAAGGCGAACTCGGGCGCATGGCGCAGCAGCAGCGAATTGCCCACCAGGGCGATCAGGGTGAGGATCATCACCAGGATATAGTTGCGCATGTAGCCGTTCTGCAGCACCCGGGTCTGCCATTCGGAGACCACCACCACCTTGTCCATCAGCGCATCGTAGCCGGCCTCCGGACCCCGGGAGATCAGCGGGTCGAGGCGTGCCAGGCGCGCCCTCACCCGATCCCAGCGGCGGAACAGCAGGTAGCCGAGCGCCAGGCTGACCAGCGACATCACCAGCGGCAGGTTGATGCCGTGCCACAGCGACAGTGACACCGTGACCGGCTCGCCCACCACCGCCGACGCCGCGGCGGTGAGCAGCCGCGCGCCGGCCAGCACCGGCACGAGTCCCAGCAGCAGCGACAGCACGGCCAGCACCGCCGGTCCCAGCAGCATGGAAACCGGGGCCTCATGAGCCACCCGCGGGGTCTGGCGCCGCTGACCGAAGAACGGCCGCAGCGCCACGATCGCCGCCACGGCGATGGTCAGGAAGGCCGCGGTGAACGCGAGCAGCACGATCAGCCAGCGAAAGGCGCTGGCCTCGAGCACCGACTCGAACATCAGCTCCTTGGCGATGAAGCCGAACAACGGCGGCACTCCGGCCAGCGACAAGGCGGCGATCATCGCCACCAGCGCGGTGACCGGCATCAGCGGCCGTAACCCGCCCATGGCGGTGACGTCCTTGGTACCGGTCTCGTGGTCGAGGATGCCGGCCACCATGAACAGGGCGCCCTTGTAGAGCGAGTGGGCCAGCAGGAAGGTGACGAAGGCGATCAATGCCCCTTCGGTGCCGATGCCCAGCAGCATGGTCAGCGCCCCCAGCGCCATCACCGTGGAGTAGGCGAGCAGCTTCTTGACGTTGGTGTGACGGATCGCCAGGAAGGCGCCGGTGAACATGGTGAAGGCCCCCACGACCGAGAGCACCCCGACCCACATCTCGGTGCCGCCGAGGCCCGGCTGCAGGCGCGCCAGCAGGTAGATGCCGGCCTTGACCATGGTCGCCGAGTGCAGGTAGGCCGAGACCGGGGTGGGGGCGGCCATGGCGTTGGGGAGCCAGAAGTGGAAGGGGAACTGGGCCGACTTGGTGAAGGCCCCCAGCAGCAGGCAGATCAGCAGCGGGGTGTAGAGATCATGCTCGCGCAGGACGTCGCCCATGGTGTTGAGCTCGGCCAGCGACCAGCTGCCGCCGGCGATGCCCAGCATCACCAGCCCGGCCATCAGCGCCAGCCCCCCGGCCACGGTGACGAAGAGCCCCTGGCGGGCCGACTTGCGCGCCTCGAGGTCGGCATGGTTGAAGCCGATCAGCAGGTAGGAAGTGATGCTGGTCAGCTCCCAGAACACGAACAGCGTGATCAGGCCGTCGGCCAGCACCAGCCCCAGCATCGAGACCATGAAGGCCAGGATCACCACATGGAAGCGCACCAGGTCCGGGTGTCCCTTGAGGTAGCCCCCGGCATAGATCAGCACGAAGGTGCCGATCACCGTGATCAGCAGCGCGAACAGCAGCGACAGGCCATCGATGACGAAGGTCAGGCTCATGCCCAGGGCCGGCACCCACTCCAGCGCCAGGGTCAGCACCTCCCCGTCCATCACCTCCGGTATCCGGCCCAGGAACCACAGCGCCAGGGCCGCCGGGAAGGCCGCCAGCACGAAGCTGGTCCGGGCGTCGCACCAGCGATGTACCAGGGGCGCGAAGGCGGCCAGCACGAAACCGGATAGCACGGCGAGTTGCATCACGCGAAAGTCTCCTGATCATGGTCGCCACCCCTGCCCGCCGGGCAATGGAGGCCTGTTCGCTGGATGTTCTACACCTGATGAACCAGGCGATCTTCGCCTAATGGATGACCCGGCTCGTCGGCCAACAGCCTGTTTATCAAAAGTGAAAGCCTATAGACTCTCGCCGACGACTGGCAAGAAAGGGCGTGTGTCCACCATAAACGAAGGACAGCATTGTAATCATTACATGATGATTATTCAGCTGTTTTCGCGCACGCCGACGCACGGCAGTTCCCCCGACTGCCTTGGAAGGACGAGCCTGGCGGCACCAACCGCATCGGACGCCACCGATAACAGCGACGACTCCGAGCGCGTGGCACGATGCAGACTACGCCGCCTCAGCGTGGACCAAGAGCCCGATGTCATTGCTGTGGATCCTCATCCTGACCCTGGCCGGCCCCCTGGTACCGGTAGTCGCCTCCCGTCATGGGCGCCGGTCCTGTGTCGCCGCCACCCTGGTCGCCCCGCTGCTGGCCCTGACCCTGATGCTCATGCACGGCCCGGCGGTGGTCGGCGGTGACGTCGTCAGTCAGTCGCTCGCCTGGATGCCGTTGCTGGGCCTTGACCTGGCGCTGCGCATCGACGGCCTGACCCTGCTCTTCGGGCTGCTGATCCTCGGCATCGGCAGCCTGATTCTCTTCTACACCGGCTACTATCTCCGCGCCGACGAGGACGACGGCCGCTTCCTGGCCTACATGGTGCTGTTCATGGGCGCCATGCTGGGCATCGTCATGGCCGACAACCTGCTGCTGCTGTGGCTGTTCTGGGAGCTGACCAGCCTCTCCTCCTTCCTGCTGATCGGCTTCTGGGGTCACCGCAGCGACGCCCGCCGCGGCGCACGCATGGCGCTCATCGTCACCGGCGCCGGGGGGCTCGCCCTGCTCGCCGGCACCCTGCTGATCGGCCAGGTGGTGGGCAGCTTCGCCCTCGCCGAGGTGCTGGCCGCCGGCGATACGCTCCGCGCCTCGGCCCACTACCCGCTGATCGTGGTGCTGGTGCTGCTCGGTGCCTTCACCAAGTCGGCCCAGTTCCCCTTCCACTTCTGGCTACCCCACGCCATGGCCGCCCCCACCCCGGTATCGGCCTTCCTGCACTCGGCGACCATGGTCAAGGCCGGGGTCTTCCTGCTGGCGCGCTTCCATCCCGCCCTGGGCGATACCGCCCTGTGGGCCGTCACACTGTCACTGGTCGGCCTCGCCACCCTGCTCTACGCCGCCTGGTTCGCCCTGCTCGAGCGCGACCTCAAGGGAATACTGGCCTTCTCCACGATCAGCCACCTGGGCCTGATCACCCTGCTGCTGGGCCTGGGCAGCCCGCTGGCGATCGTCGCCGCGGTGTTCCATATCCTCAACCATGCCACCTTCAAGGCGGCGCTGTTCATGAGCGTGGGGATCATCGACCACGAGACCGGCACCCGCGACATCGACCGCCTCGGCGCACTGTGGTCGATGATGCCGCTCACCGGCACCCTGACGCTTCTCGCCGGCGCCGCCATGGCGGGCTTCCCCCCCTTCAATGGCTTCCTCTCCAAGGAGATGCTCTTCGAGCAGAGCCTGGTCAACAACCTGCTGGGGGCGCTGAGCGGCATCATCCCGCTGCTGGTGGTCATGGGGGCCATCCTCTCGGTGGCCTACTCGTTGCGCCTGATCTGGAGCCTGTTCTTCGCCGCCCCCAAGCTGACCCGGGAGCAGAAGGCCCAGCCACCGCTCCAGGCCCACGATCCGGCGAAGGGCATGCTGGCGCCGGGCCTGTTCCTGGCCGCCATGAGCCTGCTGGTCGGTCTCTTCCCCATGACGCTCGCCGCCCCGCTGGTCAACGCCGCCAGCCTGGCGGTGCAGGGCGAGACCACCCCGCTGTTCACCCTGGCGCTGTGGCACGGCCTCGACCTGCCGCTGGCGATGAGCGTGGTCGCGGTCGCGGGCGGCATCCTGGTGCTGCGCCTGCACAAGCGCTTCGCCGACATTGCCGCCCTCTTCCCCACCCGGAACGCCGGCCTGGTTTTCGAGGCTGCCATGCTACGCACGATCAAGGCCTCGCTGTGGCTGACCCTGCGGCTGGAAAACGGCTCGCTGCAGCGCTACCAGGCGCTGCTGATCCTCTGCGCCCTGGCCATGGCCGGCATCGGCCTGAGCCGGCTCGACACCCTGACCGGCGCGCGTGGGCTGCAGCCAGTGGACGGCATGCTGGTGCTGGGGGCCGCGCTGATGGTCTTCGGTGCCATCGGCAGCGCACTGAGCCACCGCTGGCGGCTGGTCTCTCTGCTGATGCTCTCGGTGGTGGGCCTGACCGTGTCGCTGACCTTCGTGCGCTTCTCGGCCCCGGACCTGGCCCTGACCCAGCTCTCGGTGGAAGTGGCGTCGATGATCCTGCTGATCCTGGCACTGTTCTTCCTGCCCCAGCGCCCACCGCTGCTGGTCTCCGGTCGCCGCATCCTGCGCGACCTGCTGCTGGCCACCTCCCTGGGGCTGGTGGTGGCGATGCTCAACTATGCGCTGCTGACCCGGGAGACCCTGAGCATCGCCGATTTCTTCCTGCGCGAGAGCCTGCCCGGCGGCGGCGGCACCAACGTGGTCAACGTCATCCTGGTGGACTTTCGTGGCTTCGACACCCTGGGCGAGATCAGCGTGCTGACCCTGGCGGGACTCGCCACCTTCAAGCTGCTCAACCGCCTCAAGCTGTTCATGCCGGCGGGCAACCTCGAAGGCATCCGCTGGTCGCGGCACCGCTACCCGATGATCCTCGCCGTGGTGGCGCAGATCCTGCTGCCCCTGGCGCTGCTGGTGTCGGCCTACATCTTCCTGCGCGGCCACAACCAGCCCGGCGGCGGCTTCATTGCCGGTCTTGTCACCGCCGTGGCGCTGATCCTGCAGTACATGGCCCGCGGTCACGACTGGACCCATGAGCGACTACCGATCTCCTACCAAGTGGTGGCCGTCTCGGGGCTGGCCATCGCCACCCTCACCGGCATGGCCAGCTGGCTGTTCGGCTACCCGTTCCTGACCTCGGCCTTCGGCCACTTCGACGTCCCATTGATCGGCGAGGTCGAGCTGGCCTCGGCGATGCTCTTCGACGTGGGGGTCTACCTGGCCGTGGTCGGCGCCACCCTGATGATCCTGATCAACCTGGGCCGGGTCACCACCATGCACCGCCCACGCCCGGAGGAACGCTGATGGAAATCCTCTTCTCCCTGGTGGTCGGCGTCCTGACCGCGAGCGGGATCTACCTGCTGCTGCGCGGTCGTACCTTCCCGGTGATCGTCGGCCTGACACTGCTCTCCTACGCCGTCAACCTCTTCCTGTTCTCCACTGGAGGCCTCAACACCGATGCCGCAGCGGTGATCGGCGAATCACTGAGGCCGTCCGACCCGCTGCCCCAGGCCCTGGTGCTGACCGCCATCGTCATCGGCTTCGCCATGACCGCCTTCGTGGTGATCCTGGCCATCCGGGCCCGCAGCGAGCTGGGCAGCGACCACGTGGACGGACAGCAGGGCGAAGTGGGAGACAGCCGATGAGTCAGCACCTGCTCGTCCTTCCCATCCTGCTGCCACTGCTCGGTGGCCTGGGGCTGCTGCTGGCCGGCAAGGCCAGCGACGACACCCACCGACGGGTCAGCGTTGCCCTCACCGCCACCCTGGTGGTGATCGGCGCCTGGCTGCTGGCCCGGGCCGGCAGCGGCGAGCTGACCTTCTATGCCCTGGGCAACTGGCAGGCCCCCTTCGGCATCGTGCTGATGCTCGATCGCCTGTCGGCACTGATGGTGGCCCTGACCTCGGTGCTGGCACTGGGCTGCGTGCTGTTCGCCTGCGCCGGCGACGACGTCCGCGGCAGCCACTTCCACGGCCTCTTCCAGCTCCAGCTGATGGGCCTCAACGGCGCCTTTCTCACTGGCGACCTGTTCAACCTCTTCGTCTTCTTCGAGATCCTGCTGATCGCCTCCTATGCCCTACTGATGCATGGCGGCGGCAAGGCGCAGGTCGGCGCGGGCCTGCACTATGTGATCCTCAACCTGGCCGGCTCGGCACTGTTCCTGGTGGCCCTCGGCGTGCTCTACGGCGCCACCGGCACCCTCAACATGGCCGACATGGCTCGCCGCCTTGCCGCCATGTCCGGTGACGAGGTGGCACTGGTGACCGCCGGCGCCCTGCTGCTGGTGGTGGTCTTCAGCCTCAAGGCGGCGCTGCTGCCGCTCTACTTCTGGCTGCCGCGGACCTACTCGGCGGCCCCGGCCCCGGTGGCCGCCCTGTTCGCCATCATGACCAAGGTGGGGCTCTACGCCATCCTGCGGGTGCAGTCGCTGATCTTCGTCGACAGCCCGGCCGCCGCGCCGATCGCCACCTGGCTGTGGTGGTCGGGCCTGGCCACCATCGCGCTGGCGGGCATCGGTGTCCTGGCCGCCCGCGACCTGCGCCCACTGATCGCCTACCTGGTGCTGGTCTCGGTAGGCACCCTGCTCGCCGGCACCGCCCTGGCCACCCCGGCCGCCAACACTGCCCTGCTCTACTACCTGCCCCACACCACCCTGATCTGCGGAGCCCTCTACCTGATCGCCGACCTGATCGGCCAGCAGCGTGGCAAGGCCGGCACCCGCCTGGTACGGGCCCGCCGCCTGCATCAACGCTTCCTGCTCGGAGGGCTCTTCCTGGTGGCCGCGGTGGCGGTCGCGGGCCTGCCGCCCCTGGCCGGCGCACTGGGCAAGCTGCTGCTGCTGCAGGCGGTGGACGGCGCGGCGCGGCTGTGGCTGTGGCCCCTGCTGCTGCTGGCGGGGCTGTGCGCGCTGATCGCCATGTCGCGCGCCGGCTCGGTGTTCTTCTGGGCCAGCTACAAGGGCGAGGTGGCCGCCGGCCGGGTCAGCCGGGCCCAGCTCGCCGGCGTGATGTGGCTGCTGGCCAGCGCCCCATTGCTGGTGGGCTTCGGTGGCCCGGTGAGCGACTACACCAGGGCCACCGCGGCACAACTGGCCGCCCCCAAGGCCAAGATTGCCCAACTGTTCGGTGACGAGGCCGTGAGGGACATGGTGCAGTTCCGCGAGTTGCAGGGGAAAGCCCGATGAGCCTGTTCTCCCGCCTGGTTCCCACCCCCACGCTGTCGCTGGTGCTGCTGACGGTCTGGCTACTGATGGTGCGCAGCATCGCGCCCGGCCAGTTACTGCTCGGCGCCTTCCTCGCGGTGGGAATCCCCCTGCTGACCCGGGGCTTCTGGGAACCACTGCCGCGCGTGAAGCGCCCCCTCAAGCTGGTGAAATTCGTGCTGGTGGTACTGTGGGACATCATCAAGGCCAATATCCAGGTGAGCCTGCTGATCCTCTCCCCGCGCCGCGAACCCCACCCCGGTTTCGTCGAGTACCCGCTCGAGCTCAAGGACCGGCTGACCATCACCCTGCTGGCCAACACCATCACCATGACCCCCGGCACCGTCTCCACCAACCTGCGCCTGGATGGCTCCTCGCTGCTGATCCATGTGCTGGACATGGACGACGAGCAGGCCCTGATCCGCGAGATCCGCGACCACTACGAGCGGCCGCTCAAGGAGATCTTCGAATGCTAGACACCGCGCTACTGGTCAGTTTGATGCTGATCGTGCTGGCCATGGCCATGAATATCTATCGCCTGGCGGTCGGCCCGGACATTCCCGATCGCCTGTTGGCGCTGGACACCCTCTACGTGAACTCCATCGCGCTGATCGTACTGCTGGGCCTGTGGCTCAACACCAAGATCTACTTCGAGGCGGCGATGCTGATCGCCATGCTCGGTTTCGTCAGCACCATGGCCATCTGCCGCTACCTGCTGCGCGGCGACATCATCGAGTGAAGGAGGTGCCATGCTGTTCTATGTGATCGCCGAAGGCGTGATCGCCTTCCTGCTGGTTGCCGGCGGCATCTTCGCCTTCACCGGCTCGCTCGGCATGCTGCAGTTCAAGGACTTCTTCATGCGCCTGCACGGCCCCACCAAGGGCACCACCCTTGGCATCGGCTGCGTGCTGATCGCCTCGATGCTCTACTTCACCATCACCCAGCGCGAGTTCCATGTGCAGGAGCTGCTGATTACCCTGTTCCTGTTCATCTCCGCCCCGGTGACCGGCCATATGCTGGCCAAGACCGGCCTGCACATGCACCTGCGCTTCATCACCGGCACCCGCGGCTCCACGCCGGAGTTCCGTGACGAGGACGTGGGCCAGAGCCGGGTGGCACGCCCCGCCAAGGCCCGCCACCCCTGGAGAACACGTCGCCAGCGCAAGCGCCCGACGCTGCCTCGCTGAGCCACCGGACGGGGCGCATCACCAGCCCGCGAGTTCGTTCTCGATGACCGCGAGCAGCGCGGCGATATGGTCGTCGCGGTCGTTGAGACAGGGAATGTAGGTGAACCGCTCGCCGCCGGCCTCGAGGAAGCTCGCCTTGATCTCCTCGTTGATCTCCTCGAGGGTCTCCACACAGTCGGCGGCGAAGGCCGGCGAGATCACCGCGATGTGCTTCCTGCCCTGGTGGGCCAGCTCGGCCACGTGCTCCACGGTGGCCGGCCCCACCCACTCCTCGGGACCGAATTTCGACTGGAAGGCGGTGACGATGGCGTCGTCCGCCCACCCCAGACGCTCCTTGAGCAGCCGCGTGGTCTTCTGGCACTGGCAGTGGTAGGGATCCCCCTCCGCCAGAAAGCGCTTGGGCACGCCATGGTAGGAGGCCACCAGCACCTCGGGAGCGGTGTCGGCCGCTGCATAGGCCTCGCGCACCGAGGCGGCCAGGGCATCGAGATACGCCGGGTGCTCGAAGTAGGCCGGCACCGTGCGCAGCGCCGGCTGCCACTTGAGCTTCATCAGCGTGCGGAAGGCCTGGTCGTTGGCCGTGGCGGTGGTCGGCGAGGCGTACTGGGGGTAGAGCGGAAAGAACAGGATCCTCTCGCAACCCTGGGCCTGCATCCGACGCAGCACGCTGTCGGTGGAGGGGTTGCCGTAGCGCATGCAGAAGTCGACCACCACCCGGTCACCATAAGCCGCGGCCAGCCCCTCGGCGACCTTGCGCGTCTGGTCGCGGGTGATGGTCAGCAGCGGGCTCTCGTCCTTCTCGGTATTCCAGATGCTGCGATAGGCCTTGCCGGAACTGAAGGGGCGGCGGGAGAGGATGATCAACTGCAGCAGCGGCTGCCACTTCCAGCTCGGGTAATCGACCACCCGCTTGTCGGAGAGGAATTCACCGAGGTAGCGGCGCATCGACCAGTAGTCGGTGGCGTCCGGCGTGCCCAGGTTGGCCAGCAACACCCCGACCCGCTTCTTCGGCACCGGCGGGTGGTCGGCCGGGGCCCGGGCCGGGCGTTCGCTCCCCGCCCGGCCCAGGCCGAAGGGCCCCTGCTCCAGATTGGCTGATGTCATGCGTGCGCATCCTCCCGGTCGTGACGGCTCGGCTGTCGCACAGTCTATCAGGGGATGGGCGGAAAACGGGATAAAGTTGTACTATTGACGCGATTTGTATAGCTCGGGATCAAGCCCCCTCCGGCCCTCCTCGCCTTCGCGCCCGCCTAAGGCAGGCGCGGAAGCGGGAAAGCTGGCGGAAGGCGTGGGGCGGAATCAGAACACCAGCGGCATGCGCGAGGTGAGCGGATCCCGATAGTGGGCCTCGCGCCCGATCACCTCGTCGTGGGGCACCTGTTGCACCAGGTAGGCACGGTGGATACCGGCGCGCTTGAGCTCGAGATAGACATCCTCGAGGGTGCGGAACAGCACCGGCTTCCCGGACCGGGTCAGCATGTGGCGCCCCCCTTCCACGTCCTCCAGTTCCACCTGGTAGACGTGACTACCGGCGTGGCCGATCACGCGGATCTCGAAGTTGTCGTGGCTGGCCACGAGGGCCTTGAGGTCGTTGAATTCCATGGTTCCCTCCAACTCACGGGCGACGTGCCCGGACGGCGCATCACGAATGACGGATACAAATTGGGCACAGCATGGCTGCGCCCGATGACGGTGTCGTGTACCCGACATTATCGTTATGTGACCCGGGCCTAGGCATCAGGTTCCCGGTTCACTGGTAATCGGAGGGATCGATGGCCTTGCCCAGGGAGTTGCGATCGACCCACTTGCCGGCCTTGGTCTCCTTGTAGCGGAACACCACCCGGTCGCCGACCTGCACCGGCAGCTCGGCGTCCTCGGTCTGGTAGCTGTAGCTCTCGCCGTCCACCACGAGGTGATACCGGTAGAGGTCCGGCATGCCCAGCCACTCCTTGAAGGGGCCTTCGCGCTCCAGGGCCTGGAGCTCGCCGCGGGCCTCGAGTTTCGGGGTACGACGGCGATTGCCGCGTCGGAATCCGCCTGCCATGCTGCCTCCTTCGCTGTGGTCAAGGGGTGGGCATTATACGGGGCCGGAGGCCGGACTCAAGGGGGCGCCTACTCGCCGAAGCCGTCCCCATAGCTGTCCGGCGCCAGATCCTCGAAGCGCGTGTACTTGCCGATGAAGGCCATGTGCACCGTGCCGATGGGACCGTTACGCTGCTTGCCGATGATCAGCTCGGCGAGGCCCTGGTTGTCCGGGTTATCCGGATTGTAGACCTCGTCGCGATAGACGAAGGCAATCACGTCGGCATCCTGCTCGATGGCGCCGGACTCGCGCAGGTCCGACATCACCGGGCGCTTGTTGGGACGCTGCTCCAGGGAGCGGTTGAGCTGGGAAAGACAGATCACCGGACAGCCGAACTCCTTGGCCAGCCCCTTCATCGAGCGCGAGATCTCCGAGATCTCGCCGGTGCGGTTCTCGGAGAACCCCGGAATCTGCATCAGCTGCAGGTAGTCGATCATGATCAGGCCGACGTTGCCGTGCTCGCGGACCAGCCGCCGGACCCGCGAGCGCATCTCGTTGGGCGAGAGTGCCGCGGTGTCGTCGATGAACAGCTGCTTGTCCTTGAGCAGGTTGACCGCCGAGGTGAGGCGCGGCCAGTCCTCGTCCTCGAGCTGACCGGTCCGCACCCGGGTCTGGTCGATGCGCCCCAGCGAGGAGAGCATGCGCAGCATCAGGGCGTCCGCGGGCATCTCCATGGAGAAGACGATCACCGGCTTCTCGCTGGCGATCACGGCATGCTCCACCAGGTTCATGGCGAAGGTGGTCTTGCCCATGGAGGGGCGCCCGGCGATGATCACCAGGTCCGAGGGCTGCAGCCCCGAGGTCATTTCGTCCAGATCGCGGAAACCGGTGGACAGCCCGGTCATCTCACCCTGCATGTTGAACAACTCGTCGATGCGGTCCACCGCCTTGGCCAGCAGCTCGCTCATGCCGATGGGGCCGCCCGACTTGGGACGCTCCTCGCTGATCTGGAACACCAGCCGCTCGGCTTCGTCGACCAGCTCGTCGGCCGGCCGCCCCTGGGGGCTGAAGGCACCGTCGGCGATCTGGCTAGCGGCGCGGATCAGCTTGCGCAGGGTCGCGCGCTCGCGAACGATATCGGCATAGGCGCGGATGTTGCTCGCCGAGGGGGTGTTGCGGGCCAGCTCGGCCAAGTAGGCCAGCCCGCCCACGGTATCGAGCTGGTCGCGCCCCTCCAGCGCCTCGGAGAGAGTCACCACGTCCAGTGGACGCCCGCCCTCGGCGAGCCCCGCCATGACGTTGAAGATCAGGCGGTGCTCGTAGCGGTAGAAGTCGTCCGCCACCAGGCGGTCGGCGACGTTGTCCCAGGCCTGGTTGTCGAGCATCAGGCCACCGAGCACCGACTGCTCGGCCTCCAGCGAGTGCGGCGGCACCTTGAGGGCGGCGGTTTCCTGATCGAGCTCGAGGGTGTCGTTCATGGCATGGCAACCTTCAGGGGAACGGGCCGGCTCATTCTACCCGAAGCCCGGGGCCCACCCCACACTCCCGGAACGGCAAAAACCCGCCACCATCGCGGGTCGCGGGCAAGGATCGTAACAGCGGCCCGACCAGACGCCGGGCCGAAGACGTCAGAAACTACCCATGTCCAAGCGACCGGGCGGATACCCTGGAGCCCCCAGGCCGCGGGTCCGTCAATAGAGAGGGGCGCGAGGGAGATTCCCTCGCGCCCCTCGGGTGCTCGGCGGTGCGGCGGCTTACTTATTCGGCCACGACCACCACGCGCACGGTGGCGTCGACTTCGGCGTGCAGGTGCAGATCGATGTCGTACTCGCCGGTCTGACGAATCGGGCCTTCCGGCATGCGGACCTCGCTCTTGGCGACATCGATGCCGGCAGACGCGATCGCCTCGGCCAGATCGCGCGGGCCGATGGAGCCGAACAGCTTGCCCTCGTCACCGGCCTTGGCCACCAGCGACAGTTCGATCTCGCCCAACTGGGCGGCGCGCGCCTCGGCGACGGCCTTGCGCTCGGCGGCCTGGGCCTCGAGCTCGGAACGCTGGGCCTCGAAGGCCTCCACGTTGTCCCTGGTGGCCGGCACGGCCAGGCCGTAGGGCACCAGGTAGTTGCGGCCATAACCGGGCTTGACGGTGACCTTGTCACCCAGACCACCCAGCTTGCCAATCTTGTCGAGCAGAATGACTTCCATCTCGTTAACCTCTTGTCAGTCGCTTCTGGCCAGTCGTGCGCGAAAGTCCGCGAACGTGTCGATGAAGGCCAGCAGCAGCACGATGAGAATCATGGGCCAGGTCGTGATCAGTAGCACATAGAAGGCGACCAGCCACAGCCCGTTCATTCCCTTCAATCCGATGAAACCGTGAACCAGTGCGATGCCCGTCACCAGCAACGGCATCCAGGCCAGCAGGCCCAGCGCCGGGATCCCCAGCACCATGCCCACCACCCCGAGCACCACCAGCACGGCGAGCTCCCGGGGCGCCAGGCGCAGGGCATGGAACTCCTCGCGAAAGCCGCCGGGGTTGTAGAGCCCCGCCTGCCAGCCGCGGGCCAGCGCCAGGCAGGCAACGGCAGCCAGCAACACGACCAGGCCGGTGACCCCGCTGATCAGCAGTGACGCCAGCTGTTCGGTGTCGACCCCCTGGGCGGCGAGCTCGCGGAGCATGCCGTCGATCTCGGCCGAGCCCTGGCGCAACTGTTCCAGCATGAACCCGGCCCCGCCGGGGGGCAGGAAGACCCCCAACTGGATCATCGCCGCTCCGGCCAGGGCACCCACGATCAGCGCCTCGCTCCAGCGCATGCGGGCGCGCAGCACCACCGCCATCAGGGTCACCAGCAGGATGCTGGCCAGCGGGATGGCATCACCCTGGGTCCACCACCAGCCGGCCGGAATCGCCGCGGCGATGATCACCGGCAACGCCGGCGACAGGCCACGCCGCAGGGTGACCAGCGCGGCGATGGCGGCACCCAGCCAGAACAGCCAGGGGATGAGTGAAGCAATGGCGGCCCCGCCAGCGGCGTGGGGCGTGCCTCGCATCATCCAGCGGGCGATCGGCAGCATCACGAGTCGTTCTTACTGGTGGCTATCGGTGTAGGGCAGCAGTGCCAGATAGCGAGCCCGCTTGATGGCGGTGGACAGCTGGCGCTGGTAACGGGCCTTGGTACCGGTGATACGGCTGGGAACGATCTTGCCGGTCTCGGTGATGTAGGCCTTGAGCGTATCCAGGTCCTTGTAATCGATCTGCTTCACGCCCTCGGCGGTGAAACGGCAGAACTTGCGGCGACGGAAAAAGCGTGCCATGGAAAGACTCCTTCAAACGTGCGATGGGTGGGCTCAGGCGGTTTCGGCGCTGCGCGGCTTCTCGTCGCGACGGACACGCTTCTCTTCCGCCGGCTTCATCATCGGCGAAGCCTCGGTGACAGCTTCCTTGCAGCGCACCACCAGGCTGCGAATGATGGCGTCGTTGAAGCGGAAGATGTTCTCGATCTCGTCGAGGGTCTCGCCGCGGCACTCGACGTTCATCAGCACGTAGTGAGCCTTGTGGATCTTGTTGATCGGGTAGGCCAGGTGACGGCGGCCCCAATCCTCGAGGCGATGCACGGTACCACCGTTCTCGGTGACGAGGCTGGTGTAGCGCTCGACCATCGCCGGTACCTGCTCGCTCTGGTCCGGGTGGACCATGAACACGATCTCGTAGTGACGCATGGGATCTCCTTGCGGTTTGGCAGCTTCCTCATTGAGGACCTCGGTCGCTCAGGGGAAGCAAGGAGTGATTGTCGAAAGACACGAAGCCCGCTCGTCGGACGAGCGGGCGCAAGCATTCTAGTGAGGAGTGGCGCGGGATGCAAGCCGGCGCTGGCGCACCGCCTCGAACAGGCAGATGCCGGCGGCCACCGAGACATTGAGGCTCGAGACGTTGCCGGCCATGGGCAGCTTGACCAGGGTGTCGCAGGCCTCGCGAGTCAGCCGGCGCATGCCCTTGCCCTCGGCGCCCATCACCAGCGCCGTGGGGCCGGCGAAGTCGCCCTCGAACAGGCTCGCCTCGGCCTCGCCGGCGGTACCGGTGATCCAGACACCCAGCGCCTTGAGCTTCGTCAGGGTACGGGCCAGATTGGTGACCTGATAGACGGGCACGCTCTCCGCCGCGCCGCAGGCGACCTTGCGCACCGTGGCATTGAGCGGTGCCGCCTTGTCCCGGGGCACGATGACACCATGGGCACCGGCGGCATCGGCACTGCGCAGGCAGGCGCCAAAATTGTGCACGTCGGTGACGCCGTCGAGCACCAGCAGCAGCGGTGGCGTGGCGTGGGGCCAGGCCTCGAGACGCAGCCACAGCGAAGCCTCGCCCTCGGCAGTGAGCGGCGCGGCGAAGGCGACGATTCCCTGGTGAGCCGCCCCCTGGGCCAGTCGATCGAGCTCATCGCGGGGGTGTACCCGGATGCGTGCCCCAGCCCGGCGGGCCGCCTCGACCAGCTCGGCCAGACGCTGACCGGCATCCCCCTCCTGTACCCAGAGCTCCCGCGGGCTCTCGCCGCGGTCGAGCAGGGCACGTACCGCGTGCACGCCGAAGACGGCATCGAGGCCACCGGGAGCCCCGGTGGAACGGCGCGGGCTTCCTTTCTTCATGTCGCGATGCGGCCCCTTGCGCCCCATTGCCATCAGCCGCGCACTCGAGGCTTGCGCGATCCGCGGCGACGCCTGCCGCCCTTGCCCTTCTGATCGTCGGTCTTGTCCCCGGCGGGTGCCGCCTGGGAGGCGCTCTCACCGGCAGCGCGACGCTTGCGCGGCTGACGCTTCGGACGCGGCTTGTCGTCGGCCAGCGCGAAGTCGATCTTGCGATCGTTCATATCGACCCGGGCCACCTGGACGGTGACGCCATCGCCCAGGCGATAGCTCATGCCGCTGCGCTCGCCCTTGAGGCGGTGCTTCTCCGGTTCGTAGTGGTAGTAGTCGGAGGGCAACGAGGTGACGTGCACCAGCCCTTCCACATAGACCTCCTCGAGGCGCACGAAGATGCCGAACTGGGTCACCGAGGCGATGGTACCGTCATAGACCTCGCCCAGCTTGTCGGACATGAACTCGCACTTGAGCCAGTCCTCCACGTCGCGGGTGGCGTCATCGGCGCGGCGCTCGGTCATCGAGCAGTGCTCGCCGAGCTCGAGCATCTGCTCGAAGGTGTAGGGGCACCACTTGCTCGGCGGCTCCACCTTGCCCCCCTCGGCGCGCAGCACCGTGGCGGTCTGGCGCGGGCCGCGGATCACCGAGCGGATGGCGCGATGCACCAGCAGGTCGGGGTAGCGGCGGATCGGCGAGGTAAAGTGGGCGTAGGCCGGGTAGGCCAGGCCGAAGTGCCCCTCGTTGTGGGGCGAGTAGACCGCCTGGCTCATGGAGCGCAGCATCACCGTCTGGATCACGTCGGCGTCGGGGCGGCCGCGGATCGCCTCGGCCAGGGTCTGGTAGTCCTGGGGGGTGGGCTCGTCGCCGCCGCCCACCGAGAGTCCCAGTTCGGCCAGGAACAGCCGCAGCTTGTCGAGGCGCTCAGGCGAGGGGCGCTCATGGATGCGGTAGAGGGCCGGCAGGTCGTGCTTGTCGAGGAAACGCGCGGTGGCCACGTTGGCCGCCAGCATGCACTCCTCGATGATCTTGTGGGCGTCGTTGCGACTGCGCGGCACGATCTTCTCGATCTTGCGCTCGTCGTTGAAGACGATGGCGGTCTCGGTGGTCTCGAAGTCGATGGCGCCGCGGGCCTCGCGGGCCTCGCGCAGGACCCGGTAGAGCGCATGGAGGTTCTTCAGCGACGGCACCAGCTCGCGATGCTCCTGGCGCAGGGAGTCGGCCTCCTCGTCCTCGCCGTCGAGGATCGCCGCCACCTTGTTGTAGGTCAGTCGCGCGTGCGAGCGGAACACCGCCTCGTAGAAGCGATAACGGCTGATCGCCCCGCTCTGGGAAATGTTCAGCTCGCAGACCATGGCCAGGCGATCGACGTCCGGGTTCAGGGAGCAGAGGCCGTTGGAGAGCAGCTCCGGCAACATCGGCACCACCTGCCCCGGAAAGTAGACCGAGTTGCCGCGGCGAATCGCCTCCTGGTCCAGGGCACTGCCGGGTCGGACGTAGTGGGAGACATCGGCGATGGCCACGACGAGCTTCCAGCTGCCGGACCGGGTCTTCCAGGCGCAGACGGCGTCGTCGAAGTCCTTGGCGGTCTCGTCGTCGATGGTCACCAGCGGCACGTCGCGCAGGTCGATGCGGTGCGCCTTGTCCCCCTCGGCCACCTCGGGCGACATCGCGGCGATCTGGTCGTGGACCTCCGGCGGAAACTCGGCGGGAATCTCGTAGCTGCGGATGGCGATGTCGATCTCCATCCCCGGATCCATGCGCTCGCCGAGCACCTCGACCACCTCCCCCACCGGCTGCACCCGGGTCTCGGGCTGCTGGACGATACGCGCCGAGATCACCTGGCCGTCCTTCGCCCCGCCGCAGGCGCTGTGGGGAATGATCACCTCCTGGGTGATGCGCGGGTTCTCCGGGATCAGCACCCCGAATTCCGGGGTGTTCTCCCGGTAGACGCCGACGATGGTCTGGGTATTGCGGGCGAGCACCTCGGCGATGGTCGCCTCGTCGCGGCCGCGGCGGTCGCGGCCGCTGATGCGCACCAGCACATGGTCGCCGTGGAAGGCCCGACGCATCTGCCGCGGCGGCAGCACCAGGTCGGGCTTCTTGCCGTCGTCGCGCAGCAGGAAGCCGAAGCCGTCACGGTGGCCGAGCACCTTGCCCTTGATCAGGTCGAGCTTGTCGATCAGCGCATAGGCGCCGGCGCGGTTGCGCAGCACCTGGCCGTCGCGTTCCATGGCCGCCAGACGGCGACGCACCGCCTCCTGCAACTCCTCGTCGTCGAGGCCCAGCAGGCGGCTCATCTTCTCGTGGGTGATCGGCTTGCCGTACTCCTCCAGCCGCGCCAGCAGGTACTGGCGACTGGGAGCGGGATTGTCGTACTTGTGGGCCTCGCGGCTGGCGTGGGGATCGTCGCTGAGCGTCCAGTGGGTCATGCGAAGGGCATCCTTGACAGCATCGGGAGCAGCGTCCTCGAGAAAGCGCCGGAGCAGCGCCGCGGGCATAAGGTCTTGCTATTGAGGTCTATTGTCATGGCCGCAGTATAGCGCCGCCGACGACGCGACCCAACCTCGTCCGCACACTCGGTCACCTCCACCGCCCCATGCCGTATTTCGATCACAGCGGCCCGGGCGCTATTGCATTGCCCGAAAAATCCGGTACCATACGCCTCGCCTGCCCAGATGGCGGAATTGGTAGACGCGCTAGCTTCAGGTGCTAGTGTCCTTACGGACGTGGAGGTTCAAGTCCTCTTCTGGGCACCATCGATATCCGACGCCTCGCCGATCGGGTATCCGGGAGTTCGCTCCCATGCTCTTTGTCAGCTCGAGATCGCCCGTGTTCGCCCAGGTGGCGGAATTGGTAGACGCGCTAGCTTCAGGTGCTAGTGTCCTTACGGACGTGGAGGTTCAAGTCCTCTCCTGGGCACCATCATCCACGACGATGATGCCAGCGAACACGACGACAGCATGATGCGCCCAGGTGGCGGAATTGGTAGACGCGCTAGCTTCAGGTGCTAGTATCCTTACGGATGTGGAGGTTCAAGTCCTCTCCTGGGCACCATTTCACCGCTTCATGCACCCGAGCCCACACCAGCAGCCCCCACAGGAAACCGCGACGCCAGGATCGCGGTTTTTTCGTGCCTGTCGGCGCCAGCCGGACAGCCCCTACTGGAACCTTCCCGGAAGCCGGGCCACCTCGTCGAGCGCCCAGCCCTCGGCCACCACTTCGCCTTCCAGCACCTCGGCCACCTCCTCGGGCAGTCGCGGGAAGAAGTTCAGCCCGGTTCGTGCCTCCACCTCGTCGATGCTCACCAGGTAGTCATCGAGCGGCTCGTCGCCGCTTACCTCCTGGGGCATGATGAAGGCCAGCGCCCTGGGCTCTTCGGCCGGCACCACGATGATCTTGTAGAAGGCCGCGGGAATCTCGACGAGCCCGACGCGGTTGAGGACGTTGTCGAGGAAACGCTCGGGGAATACCGGCCCGGTGATCACCTGCACCACCCCGAAGCGTGGCACGAAGTGATCGATCACCACCTCCTCGAGGCGCTGCCACAGGCGACGGTTGAGGTCGGGGCGCTGGGGCGACATGTTGCTCATGGTGAAGGTGTCACGCTGCGCCTCGCGGCCGTGCACCACGGCGATGGCGTAGTTGGGGGCCAAGTGGCCGCGATCGTAGCCGCTTCCGAAGTAGCTGTCGGCAGCGATGGGCCAGAGGGTGCGCCAGTCGCGTCGAAAATCGGGGCGCGCCCCGGCCCGCGGCGCCTCCACTTCGTGCAACAGATAACCGACCCAAAGCGGATTGACCCGCACATCGGACCAGCCGACCAGGAAGCCCTCGTTGCGCAGCACACGATGAAGGGTGAGCGGCGAGGGACTCTCCCAGGTGGGCACCCCCATCCACACCAGCTGGTCGCGCTGATCCCGCTCCTGGGCGTACCAGAGGCCGCTACCGACCACCACGAACAGCAGACTGATGCCGAATCGACGCACCTGCCGGCGCCAGCGGGAACGAACGGGAACTCGGCGGCGTGTCATCCTTGAGCGCATCACATCCAGTCGGTGAGAGTCGCACCGCCCCGGCCTCGTGCCGGGAAGGCGTGGAACACGAGGCTACCAGCCCAGCGAAAACATGGTCTCGAGGTCGTGACGCGAGTGCACCTGCATGGCGTTGAGGGTCTCGGTATCGCGGATACCCTCGACGGCATTGAGACGCTCGGTCACCAGTTCGGCGAGACTATCGAAATCACGGGTGCGGGCGATCGCCACCAGGTCGTAGCGCCCGCAGGTGGAATAGACCTCGCTGATCCCTTCGACATCGGCCAATCGCTCGGCCACCGACTTGACCTGTCCCTTGTCGGTGTTGATCAGAATCACGGCATTCTGCATCGGGCACTCCCCTGCTCAAGACTGGCTCCCCGGCCGACCGAGACGTCACCGGCACTGGCGCGAGTATAGCAGGGCACCACGCCGGGCGGCATCCCGCCACTCATGCCACCCCCTCGAGGGTCAGCAACCGGCGCTTGAGCTCCGGGCCGCCACTGTAGCCACCGAGACCATCGGCGGCCACCACCCGGTGACAGGGAATCAGCAGCGGCAGCGGGTTGGCGCCACTGGCCGCACCGATGGCGCGCGCCGCCCCCTCGCGACCGAGCCGGCGGGCCAGATCGCCGTAGGTCCGGGTCTCGCCGTAGGGAATGCGCAGCAGCGCCGCCCACACCTGGCGCTGGAACTCGCTGCCACCCGGCGCCAGAGTCAGGCTGAAGTGGCGGCGCCGGCCCTCCAGGTAGGCCAGCAGTTGCTCGCGGGCCTCGGCGAGGACGGCCTCGTCGCGACGCGCCTCCGACGGGTCGGGGGTCGCCTCGGCGGCCAACACCAGACGCTGCAGACCCTGCTCGTCGCCGCACAACAGGATCTCGCCGAGGGGAGAGGCAAAGCGGGTGAAGATCATGGGGGGACTCCTCTGAGCGATCGGGCGGCGGCGCGACCGATCGCCGCACTGCCGGTGGCGTGGTTCACGCCGGGATGGGCATTCCCCTACCATAGAGCAGTCGAACTCCGTCGTGCAGGCTCTGTCGGAGTAAGGGTGGCTCACCACCCGTGCAGAGGTGGCCCACCACCCGAAGAAGGACGCGGGCATCCCGACATGCCCTACCGTGACAAGACGCCACACCGTGATGACAAGGAGATACCATGGCCAATCACAGTCGTCGTGATTTCATGCGCCACAGCCTGCTGGGCCTCGCCGCCCTGCCGCTGGGTGCCGGGATCCTGTCCAAGTCCGCTTTCGCCCAGGAGCTGCCACGCCTCGACCCGGCCTCCGACCAGGCCCAGGCCCTGAACTATGTCGAGGATGCCAGCGAGGCGAGCGACCACCCGGCCTACGAGGAGGGCGAGCGCTGCGACAACTGCATGTTCTGGCAGGCCGACACCGAAGGCTGTCAGCTGTTTCCCCAGAACAGCGTGGAACCCGGCGGATGGTGCCAGTCCTGGACCGCCGAGGGCTGATCTCCCCGGTCCCAGACCGCCCCACCAGCACGAGACCCGCGCCAGTGGCGCGGGTCTCGTCGTCCTCCGGGCGCCGATTTACTCCTGGCGCGCCTCGTCGGGAAGTGGCCACTGGTAGCGACGCACCACTTCGTCGCCCTCCACCGACTCCAGTTTCACCGGGAACCCCCACAACTGGTGCAGGTGGCGGATCACCGGGTAGACGCTGCGCGCCAGCGGCCGGCGACTGTCCTGGACGTGGCGCAGGGTCAGCGAGCGGTCGCCACGGATGTCCGCCGAATAGACCTGGATGTTGGGTTCACGCACCGAGAGCGCGTACTGGGTGGCCAGGGACTCGCGGATACGCCGATAGCCTCGCTCATCGTGGATCGCCGCCACCTCCAGCATCTCATCCTGATCGTCATCCACCACCATGAACAGCTTGAGGTCGCGGATCACCTTGGGCGAGAGAAACTGCTGGATGAACGACTCGTCCTTGAAGTTGCGCATGGCGAAGTCCAGGGTCTCGCGCCAGTCGCTGCCCGCCGTGTCGGGAAACCACTCGCGATCCTCGGCGGTGGGCGCTTCGCAGATGCGCTTCAGGTCGGTATAGATGGCGAAGCCCAGTGCATAGGGGTTGATGCCGCTGAAATAGGGGCTGTCGAAGCCGGGCTGGCTGACCACCGCGGTGTGGGACTGCAGGAACTCCAGGATCAATCCCTCGTCCACCAGCCCCTCCTCATAGAGCCGATTCATCAGGGTGTAGTGCCAGAAGGTGGCCCAGCCCTCGTTCATCACCTGGGTCTGGCGCTGTGGATAGAAGTACTGGGCCAGCTTGCGCACGATGCGTACCACCTCCCGCTGCCAGGGGGCCAGGAGCGGCGCATTCTTCTCGATGAAGTAGAGGAGATTCTCCTGGGGCTCGGCGGGGTAACGCCCCCCTTCGTGCAGCCCCAGGGGATCCTCCTCGTCGGCAGCGCCAGGTGTCGACTCGAGTGATCCCCTCCCGGGAATGGTCCGCCACAGGGTGTTGACCTGAGCCTGCAGGTACTCCTCACGCTCCTTCTGGCGCTGCGCCTCCTCGGCGGGAGAGATCGGGGAAGGGCGCTTGTAGCGATCGACCCCGTAGTTCTGCAGCGCATGGCAGGCATCGAGCAGTTGCTCGACAGCCGTCACGCCGTGGCGCTCCTCGCACTCGGCGATGTACTTTCGCGCGAACACCAGGTAGTCGATGATCGAGGAGGCATCGGTCCAGGTGCGGAACAGGTAATTGCCCTTGAAGAAGGAGTTGTGGCCGTAGCAGGCGTGGGCCATCACCAGCACCTGCATCATCAGGGTGTTCTCCTCCATCAGGTAGGCGATGCAGGGGTCGGAATTGATCACCAGCTCGTAGGCCAGCCCCATCTGGCCGCGACGGTAGGCCTGCTCGACGGCCAGGAACTGCTTGCCGAACGACCAGTGGTGATACCCCACCGGCATGCCCACGCTGGCATAGGCATCCATCATCTGCTCGGTGGTGATGATCTCGATCTGATTCGGATAGGTGTCCAGTCGGTACTCGTCGGCGAGACGCGCGATCTCGCGCTCGAATTCGGTCAGGGTGTCGAAACTCCAGTCGGAGCCGGTGGCGATCGGCTTGCGTCGGGTCATGGTGCCTCCTTGGCCGTCTCACTGAACGACACGGCGCCGAAACAGCTCGCGGAACACGGGGTAGATATCGCCGGCCTCGACGATCTGTCGCATGGCGAAACGCTCGGGAAATTCGGCAGCCACACTCTCGTACTCCTCCCACAGCGCCTGGTGCGCATGGGGTGTGATCTCCACATAGGTGAAATACTGCAGCCGAGGCATCAGTGTCTTCAGCAGCAGGTCGCTGCAGGTGACCGAATCGTCGTCCCAGTTGTCGCCGTCCGAGGCCTGGGCGACGTAGAGGTTCCACTGCCCCGGCGGGTAGCGCTTGGTGATGATCTCGTCGACCAGGGTCAGGGCGCTGGAGACGATGGTGCCGCCGGTCTCGCGGGAGTAGAAGAACTCCTCCTCGTCGACCTCCTTGGCCGCGGTGTGATGGCGCACGAACACCAGTTCGACCCTCTCGTAGTTGCGCTCGAGAAACAGGTAGAGCAACAGGAAGAAGCGCTTGGCGATGTCCTTGTGCGCCTGGGTCATGGAGCCCGAGACGTCCATCACGCAGAACATCACCGCCTTGCTCGAGGGCTGCGGCTGGTTGATCAGGTTGTTGTAGCGCAGGTCGTACGTATCGATGAAGGGGATCGACTCGAGGCGCTTCTCGAGGCGCTCGATCTCCTCCTTGAGCTCATTGATCCGCGCCGGGTTGCGCAGCACCGGGTCCTTGCTCTCCTCCTCCTCCAGGGCCTCCCGTGCCTCGCGCAGGGCTCGGCGTATCGGCGCCCGCATCGCGATGCGACGGGCATGGGCCTCGCGCATGGAGCGCACGATATTGATCCGCGCCGGCACCCCGTCGCGGGAGACCCCGGCCCGCACCGGTCGCACCTCGTCGAGGTCCACCATCGACTTGCGCTCCAGGTGCGGCAACTCGAGGCCGTCGAAAACGAAGTCGAGGAACTCCTCGCGGGAGAGAGTGAAGGCGAACTCGTCCATGCCCTCGCCCTGGTTCGAGGCCCCCCCCTCGCCGGCGCCGCCACCCCCGCCGCCGCTGGGGCGCCGCAGCCGATCACCCTCGACGAACTCCTTGTTGCCGGGGGTGACGATGGTGCGCTTGCCCCCGGGGCCGTGCTGGAACACCGGCTCGGAGATGTCCCGACTGGGAATCGACACCTTCTCGCCACGCTCCATGTCGGTGATCGAGCGGCGGTTCACCGCCTCCTCCACGGAGCGCTTGATGTGCGTGCGATAGCGATCGAGGAAGCGCTGGCGGTTGACCGCACTCTTGTGCTTGGCATTGGCACGACGATCGATGAAATAGGTCATGTGACCTCCCGGCTGGTGGCCGTCACCGTCATTGCGACTTGCGTACCCGCAGGTACCACTCGGAGAGCAGGCGCACCTGCTTCTCGGTGTAACCGCGTTCGACCATGCGCGCCACGAAATCCTCGTGCTTCTTCTGATCCGCCGTCGATGCCTTGGCATTGAAGGAGATCACCGGCAACAGCTCCTCGGTGTTGGCGAACATCTTCTGCTCGATCACCCCCTTGAGCTTCTCGTAGGACTGCCAGCTCGGGTTCATGCCGTTGTTCTGGGCCCGCGCCCGCAGTACGAAGTTGACTACCTCATGGCGGAAGTCCTTGGGATTGGAGATGCCGGCCGGTTTCTCGATCTTCTCCAGCTCCTCGTTGAGCGCCTGACGGTTGAGGAACTCGCCGGTCTCCGGATCGCGATACTCCTGATCCTGGATCCAGAAGTCGGCATAGGTAACGTAGCGATCGAAGATGTTCTGGCCGTACTCGGAGTAGGACTCCAGGTAGGCGGTCTGGATCTCCTTGCCGATGAAGTCCACATAGCGCGGCGCCAGGAACTCCTTGATGAAGCGCAGATAGCGCTCGAAGGTCTCCTTGGGCAACTGCTCCTGCTCCAGGCGCTGCTCGAGCACATAGAGCAGGTGCACCGGGTTGGCGGCGATCTCGTGGTTGTCGAAGTTGAACACCTTGGACAGGATCTTGAAGGCGAAACGCGTCGACAGCCCGTCCATGCCCTCGTCGACCCCGGCGGCGTCGCGGTACTCCTGGATCGACTTGGCCTTCGGGTCGGTGTCCTTGAGGTTCTCGCCGTCGTAGACCCGCATCTTGGAGTAGATGCTGGAGTTCTCCGGCTCCTTGAGCCGCGAGAGCACCGAGAACTGCGCCAGCATGCGCAGGGTGTCCGGCGCACAGGGCGCCTCGGCCAGCGAGGAGTGCTCGAGGAGTTTCTTGTAGATGTTGATCTCCTCGGTGACCCGCAGGCAGTAGGGCACCTTGACGATGTAGACCCGGTCGAGGAAGGCCTCGTTGTTGCGGTTGTTGCGGAAGGTCTGCCACTCGCTCTCGTTGGAGTGGGCCAGCACGATGCCCTCGAAGGGGATCGCCCCCATGCCCTCGGTGGGGTTGTAGTTGCCCTCCTGGGTGGCGGTGAGCAGCGGGTGCAGCACCTTGATCGGCGCCTTGAACATCTCGATGAACTCCATCAGGCCCTGGTTGGCCTTGCACAGCCCGCCGGAGAAGCTGTAGGCGTCCGGGTCGTCCTGGGAGTGAAGCTCGAGCTGGCGGATGTCCACCTTGCCCACCAGCGAGGAGATGTCCTGGTTGTTCTCGTCGCCCGGCTCGGTCTTGGAGATGGCGATCTGGTTGAGCCGCGAGGGGTAGAGGCGCGCCACCCGGAACTGGGAGATGTCGCCGCCGTACTCCTTGAGCCGCTTGGCGGCCCAGGGCGACATTACGCTCTTGAGATAGCGCTGCGGGATGCCGTACTCCTTCTCGAGCAGCTCCCCGTCCTCCTCCGGCGAGAAGAGCCCCAGCGGCGACTCATAGACCGGCGAGCCCTTGATGGCGTAGAAGGGCACCCGCTCCATCAACAGCTTGAGCCGCTCCGCCAGCGATGACTTGCCGCCCCCCACCGGGCCCAGCAGGTAGAGGATCTGCTTCCGCTCTTCCAGCCCCTGGGCGGCGTGGCGGAAGTAGGCCACGATCTGCTCGATCGCCTCCTCCATGCCGTAGAACTCGGAAAACGCCGGATAGCGACGGATCACCTTGTTGGAGAAGATCCTCGAGAGCCGCGAGTCCTTGGCGGTATCGATCACTTCTGGCTCACCGATGGCCTCCAGCATCCGTTCCGCCGCGGTGGCATAGGCCACGGGCTCCTGACGACAGAGCTCCAGATACTCCTGCAGGGTCATCTCTTCCTGCTGGACACGAGCGAAGCGATTCTGCACATGATCGAAGATACTCATCGATGCCTCCTTTTTGCCCGGATCTCCGGCAGCCAGATGAGAGGAAGCGTACCAGAGTGGGTATTCATCAGCGTAGACAGCATCAGCGGATAACGGTTTACCGATCGAATCAACGCTCGGAGCCCTCCTCCACTATGAACCCGGGAGAAGGACCCGGTTCGCGAAAGAATTGTGCAGTTTTCAACGCCGCTGGCACGCCGCCCGCCGAATGACAGCGGCGGGCAGGCTCGGACCGCCACCCTCGCCCGACGGACGGTCGGCAACGATCACAGCCGGGCCGCCAGCCGCGTACCCTGATCGATGGCACGCTTGGCGTCGAGTTCCGCGGGATCGAAGGCACCGCCGATGACATGCACCGCCATCCCCGCCGCCCGCAGTGGCTCGAGCAGATCGTGTACCGCTTCCTGGCCGGCACAGACCACGATGGAGTCGACTTCGAGCAGGCGCGGCTCACCGTCGATACGGATGTGCAGCCCCGCGTCGTCGATGCCGACGTACTCGCAACCGGCCAGGGCCTCGACGCCTCGATGACGGAGCGACGCCCGATGCACCCAGCCGGTGGACTTGCCGAGCCCCTTGCCGGGCTTGGACGCCTTGCGCTGCAGCAGAAACACCTGGCGCGGCGTCTCGGGCCGGTTCGGTGCCTTGAGGCCGCCGCGACTGCCCACGGCCAGATCGACGCCCCACTCGTCGCACCAGGCATCGCGGTCGAGCGCGGGATGACCCACATGGGTCAGCAGCTCCGCCACATCGAAGCCGATACCCCCGGCGCCGATGATCGCCACCCGTGGCCCGACACGCTCCGGGTGGGTAATGGCCACCGGGTAGCTCATCACCTTGGGGTGTTCGATGCCGGGCAGCTCGAGGCGGCGCGGCCGCACCCCGCTGGCCAGCACGACCTCATCGAAATCCCTGAGCGCGTGGAGGTCGGGCTCGGTATTGAGGCGTATCCGCACGCCGTGCTTGTCCAGCATCACCCGGTAGTAGCGCAGCGTCTCGTCGAACTCCTCCTTGCCGGGGATACGGCGTGCAAAATTGAACTGCCCGCCCAGTTCGCCGTCGCGTTCGAACAGCGTGACCCGGTGGCCACGGCTCGCCGCGGTGACCGCGGTGGCCAGCCCCGCCGGCCCGCCGCCGACCACCGCGATCTCGCGGGGCGTGCCGGCGGGCTCGATGGTGAGCTCTGTCTCGTGGCCGGCGCGAGGGTTGACCAGGCAGGAGGTGATCCGGCCCTGGAAGGTGTGATCCAGGCAGGCCTGGTTGCAGGCGATGCAGGTGTTGATCTCCTCGGCACGCCCTTCGGCGGCCTTGGTCACCCAGGCCGGGTCGGCGAGGAAGGGCCGCGCCATGGAGACCATGTCGGCATGGCCCTCGGCCAGTACGCGCTCGGCCACCTCGGGCATGTTGATACGGTTGGTGGTGATCAGCGGAATCGCGAGCTCGGCCTTCATGCGCCGGGTGACCTCGGTGAAGGCGGCCCGGGGCACGCTGGTGACAATGGTCGGCACCCGCGCCTCGTGCCAGCCGATACCGGTGTTGATCAGGTCGGCGCCGGCACCCTCGATGGCGCGGCCCAGGCCGACCACCTCCTCATGGGTGCTGCCCTCTTCCACCAGGTCGATCATCGACAGCCGGAAGATGATCAGGAAGTCGTCACCCACCGCCGCACGAATCCGCCGCACCACCTCGACGGGGAAGCGGATCCGGTTCTCGAAGCTCCCGCCCCAGCCGTCGTCGCGCCGGTTGGTGCGCGGGCAGACGAACTGGTTGATCAGGTAGCCTTCCGACCCCATCACCTCGACGCCGTCGTAGCCGGACTCCCTGGCCAGGGTGGCGCAACGCACGTAGTCGTCGATCTGGGCCTCGACCTCCTCGGCGGAGAGCTCCCGGGGCATGAAGGGCGTGATCGGCGACTGGATTGCCGAGGGGGCCACCAGCTCCGGCGTGTAGGCGTAGCGCCCGGCATGCAGGATCTGCAGGCATATCCGCCCCTCCTCCCGATGCACCGCCTCGACGACCTGACGGTGCTCCACCACCTGCTCGGGATGCACCAGCGTCGCCGCTCCCTGGAAGACGGCCCCCTCGGGGTTCGGTGCGATGCCCCCGGTGACGATCAGGCCGACGCCCTCGCGGGCGCGCTCGGCATAGAAAACCGCCAGCCGCGCGAAGCCGCCGGGCGCCTCCTCGAGGTTGGTGTGCATGGAGCCCATCAGCACCCGGTTGGGCAGCGTCAGGTGGCCCACCTCGAGGGGGCGAAAGAGATGCGGATAGCGCACGCCGAGTTCCTCCTGCTGGTCACGTCACGGCCAATATTCAAACAACTGTATGATAGATAGCCGCGAAGCGCAAAGCGCTCACCGACGCGGCAAAAGGGCAGGTGGCGTATGGCAAGATAGGCCAAGGCGCGAGCGAGCGGCAAGGCAGGCGACCCCGGCACAGAGGGCGGGCACGAACGAAAGAACCCCGAGCCATGAGACTCGGGGTTCGGGGAATTCGTGATGGCGGACCGGACGGGACTCGAACCCGCGACCTCCGGCGTGACAGGCCGGCATTCTAACCGACTGAACTACCGGTCCGCATGGTGGGTGATACCGGACTCGAACCAGTGACCCCCAGCATGTGAGGCTGGTGCTCTAACCAACTGAGCTAATCACCCACGAACATCGAACTGCTTGCTGCAACTGCCAGGCCGACGTGGCGGACCGGACGGGACTCGAACCCGCGACCTCCGGCGTGACAGGCCGGCATTCTAACCGACTGAACTACCGGTCCACAAGACGACTGCAGTCTGGAAGACGATGGCGGACCGGACGGGACTCGAACCCGCGACCTCCGGCGTGACAGGCCGGCATTCTAACCGACTGAACTACCGGTCCGCTGCGTGCTTCCGACGTGATCGGGCATTGCCGAGGCAATGGTGGGTGGTACAGGGTTCGAACCTGTGACCCCCAGCTTGTAAGGCTGGTGCTCTCCCAGCTGAGCTAACCACCCCCGGTCACGTGGCGCTGCATTCTACAGGGGCACCGTCCAATGTCAACGCTTTTTGCATCCCCACGGGGCCGCCCGGTCCGCCACATAACCGCCGCCCTTTCATCGACTTGCCCGCATCGTCCGTGGCATGGACTTCATGAGTGGTCGGCCATGAAGGCGGCGATCGTCCTGGCCGCCTCATCGATCAGCTGCCCCTGGTCACGCCCCGAGACGCGCCTGGGCTTCCAGTCATGATCGCCATCCTCGAGCCAGTGCACCCTGGCCACGCCGGGCAGCGCATAACCGGCCAGCTCCTCCCGGCTACCGAAGGGGTCGCGGCTGCCCTGCAGCACCAGGGTCGGACAGGCCAGCAACGGCCAGTGGGCCAGGCGCCGGTCCGCCGGCCGGGCGGGAGGGTGAAAGGGATAGCCGCAGAGCACCAGACCGGCCGCCTGGTCACGCGCGGCGAACAGGCTGGCGACGCGCCCGCCCATGGACTTGCCGCCGAGCCAGGGGGCAGCGAGCCGCGAATGCGACACGGTGTCGCACCAGCGAGCCAGCTCATCGACCAGATGGTCGATCCGCGGCGGGGGGCGGCGCCGCGCCTCACGGCGCATCTGCTGCATGTAACCGAACTCGATGGCCAGGGTCTGGACCCCCGCTCCGGCCAGCGCATTGCGCAGCCTCGCCATGAAGGCCGAGTCCTGCCCAGCCCCCGCCCCATGGGCGAACAGCAGGCGCCCAACCCGCGCCACCCCGCGCACCTCGAGGGGGCCGAGCCCCTCGACCAGCCAGCGCCCCTGCTCCTCCGACAACAGGTGGTGGCGAAGCCGGGCAGAAGGGATGCAGGTGTCGACTTGACAAAAAAAATTAGACACTCGGTGCCCTCTTCGAGTTCATGAATTCTCCCTTGGATGTGTTCAGGTTGTTGCTGCGCTGCGCTAGAATTCCCGCGGAATCTTGACCTGCATCATCCAGCGGGAGGCCGACTCGGGGCAGAATGCCGCGGGGCAACCCAATACCGCATTCGATGGGAACCTGACATGAGCACAGCACTGGAACACCCGACCTACAACTACAAAGTAGTTCGGCAGTTCGCGATCATGACGGTGGTGTGGGGCATCGTGGGCATGACCCTCGGTGTCATCCTCGCCGCACAGCTGGTATGGCCGCAACTCAACCTGGGGCTGCCATGGACGAGCTTCGGCCGCCTGCGCCCCCTCCACACCAACGCCGTGATCTTCGCCTTCGGCGGTTCGGCGCTGTTTGCCACCTCCTACTACGTGGTGCAACGCACCTGCCAGACGCGGCTGTTCTCGGACAAGCTCGCGGCCTTCACCTTCTGGGGCTGGCAGGCGGTGATCCTGTCGGCGGTGATCTCGCTGCCGCTCGGCTATACCACCACCAAGGAGTACGCTGAGCTGGAGTGGCCGATCAATATCCTGATCGCCGTGGTGTGGGTCAGTTATGCCATCGTCTTCCTGATGACGATCAAGCAGCGCAGGACCTCGCATATCTACGTGGCCAACTGGTTCTTCGCCGCCTTCATCCTGACCGTCGCGGTGCTGCACATCGTCAACAATGCCGCCATCCCGGTCACCGCCATGTACTCCACCTCCATCTACGCCGGCGCCATCGACGCCATGGTCCAGTGGTGGTACGGCCATAACGCGGTCGGCTTCTTCCTGACGGCCGGCTTCCTCGGCATGATGTACTACTTCGTGCCCAAGCAGGCCGAACGCCCCGTCTACTCCTACCGGCTCTCCATCGTCCACTTCTGGGCACTGATCATGATCTACATGTGGGCCGGGCCGCATCACCTCCACTATACCGCCCTGCCCAACTGGGCCCAGTCGCTGGGCATGATCATGTCGATCATCCTGCTCGCCCCCTCCTGGGGCGGCATGATCAACGGCATGATGACCCTCTCCGGGGCCTGGCACAAACTGCGCACCGACCCGACCCTGCGTTTCCTGGTGGTCGCCCTCTCCTTCTACGGCATGTCGACCTTCGAGGGGCCGATGATGGCGGTGAAGACCGTCAACGCGCTCTCCCACTACACCGACTGGACCATCGGCCATGTCCATGCCGGGGCGCTCGGCTGGGTGGCGATGATCACCATCGGCTCCATGTACCACCTGATCCCGCGCCTCTTCGGCCGTACCGAGATGTACTCGGTCGGCATGATCGCCGTGCATTTCTGGCTGGCGACCATCGGCACCGTGCTCTATATCGCCTCGATGTGGGTCAACGGCATCCTGCAGGGTCTGATGTGGCGTGCCATCAATCCCGACGGCACCCTGATGTACACCTTCATCGAGTCCGTCGAGGCCAGCGGCCCCGGCTACATCGTGCGCCTGGTCGGCGGCCTGTGCTGGGTGCTCGGCATGCTGATCATGGCCTACAACGTCACCATGACCGTCAAGCGCAGCGACACCGCTCGCCAGCCGATTCCGCAGACTGCCTGAGCCAACCGGGGAAACCGACACCAATGAGACACGAGATCGTCGAAAAGAATGTCGGCCTGCTCGCCGTGCTGATCCTGGTGGTGATCAGTTTCGGCGGCCTGGCCGAGGTCGTGCCGCTGTTCTTCCAGAAGCAGACGACCGAACCCGTCGAGGGATTGCGCCCGCTCTCCGCACTGGAGCTGGAGGGGCGTGACATCTATCGCCGCGAGGGCTGCGTCGGCTGTCACTCGCAGATGATTCGCCCCTTCCGCGCCGAGACCGAGCGTTACGGCCACTACAGCGTGGCCGGCGAGTCGGTCTACGACCACAACTTCCTGTGGGGCTCCAAGCGTACCGGCCCGGACCTGGCCCGCGTCGGCGGGCGCTACAGCGACGACTGGCACCGCGCCCACATGTACAACCCGCGTGACGTGGTCCCGGAGTCGATCATGCCGGCCTACCCCTGGCTGTTCGAGAACACCCTCGACGGGCGGGCCACGCCGAAGAAGATGGAGACCCTGCGCCGCCTGGGCGTCCCCTACACCGACGAGCAGATCGAGAACGCCACCCGCGAGGTACGCGGCCAGCAGGAGATCACCGCCCTGGTCGCCTACCTGCAACAGCTGGGTACCGTCCTCGAGGGCACGCGCTGACATGGATACCGGGACCTTTCGCGGCATCATCACCGGGCTGCTGATCCTGGCCTTCCTCGGCATCACCTGGTGGGCCTACTCCAAGCGGCGCAAGCCGGACTTCGACGAAGCGGCCAACCTGCCCTTCGCCGACGATGACGAGCAACCGAACCGTGACGAGCGCCTCTCGCCGGAAGAGCGAACGCACGAGGCCGATTCCCGAGACGACAAGGGAGACAGGAACACATGAACAATCTTTGGGATGACTCCCTTTCGGGTTTCTGGAGCGCCTGGATCATCGTCATCACGCTGGGCTCCATCGGGCTGGCCTTCTGGCTGCTCTACGCCAACCGCCGGACCGACAAGATCCCCGACTCCGAGGGCAACGTCGAAACCACCGGCCACGCCGCCGACGGCATCGAGGAGTACGACAACCCGCTGCCGCGCTGGTGGTTCCAGCTCTATGTCGGCACCGTGGTGTTCTCGCTGGGCTACCTGCTGCTCTACCCGGGACTGGGCAACTTTGCCGGCCTGCTGGGCTGGACCCAGGAGGGACAATGGGAGGAGGAGGTGGCCCGCGCCGAGGAGCGCTTCACGCCGATCTTCGCCCAGTACCAGGAAGTGCCGATTCCCGAGCTGGCCCGCGACGACGACGCCATGCAGGTGGCCGAGCGCATCTATCTCAACAACTGTGCGGTCTGTCACGGCTCCAATGCCCGGGGCGGCTACGGTTTCCCCAACCTGACCAACGACGACTGGCTCTACGGCGGCGAACCGGAGAACATCGTCACCACCCTGACCCGTGGTCGCAACGGCCTGATGCCCTCCTGGCAGCAATTGGGCGAGAACAACATCGAGAACCTCACCCAGCACGTGCTGGCGATCTCCGGCAACGAGCATGACCCCGAGCGCGCCGAACCGGGTGCCGCGGTCTATGCCTCGGTGTGTGCCGCCTGCCACATGCCCGACGGCAGCGGCAACCAGGCCCTGGGGGCACCCAATCTGACCAACGACATCTGGCTCTATCAGGCCCCGGGGCAGAGCGTGGCCGACTCGGTACGTCAGACCCTGCGCAACGGCCGCAACGGCCACATGCCGGCCCAGGCGGCCTATATCGGCGAGGAGCGTGTCCACCTGGTTGCCGCCTATATCTATAGCCTGCGCTTCAGGGACTGAGGCGGCCCGTACTGCGCGAGCGGGGTGCGGCCTCGGGTCGCACCCTGTCTCGTTGGGCGACGGGGTCGATACAATGGATCGCGACTCCCCCGCCCCTTCCGCCGAGTCCTCCGCGAGCCTGCCATGAGCGACAAGATACCCACGCAAGACGTCACCCCGAGTCCGGTCGGGCACCATGCGCCCGGGGACACGGTCCGGCAGGAGATGTACGCCAGCCGACGCCACATCTACGTGCGCGAGATCAAGGGGGTCTTCCAGCGCCTGCGCCGCAGCACCAACTGGGGGCTGATGCTGCTCTTCTTCGGCCTCCCCTGGCTGCAGCTGGAGGGGCGCCCGGCGATCTGGTTCGACCTGCCGGGGCGCGAATTCCATATCTTTGCCGCCACCTTCTACCCCCAGGAGTTCATGCTGCTCTCCTGGCTGCTGATCATCTGCGCCTTCGGCCTGTTCTTCGTCACGGTGTTCGCCGGTCGCGTCTGGTGCGGCTACACCTGCCCCCAGAGCGTCTGGACCTTCCTGTTCATCTGGTTCGAGCATCGCCTCGAGGGACCGCGCAACCGGCGCATCAAGCTCGACAAGGCGCCGATGACGCTCGACAAGGCCTGGCGCAAGGGGGTCAAGCACGCCATCTGGCTGGCCATCGCGCTCGCGACCGGCGTCACCTTCGTCGGCTACTTCACCCCGATCCGCCAACTGGTGGTCGACTTGCCGACGCTGCAGGCCCATGGCTGGTCCTACTTCTGGGTCGGCTTCTTCCTGGTCTTCACCTACCTCAACGCCGGCTGGCTGCGCGAGCAGGTGTGCATCTACATGTGCCCCTACGCCCGCTTCCAGTCGGTGATGTTCGACGCCGACACCCTGATCGTCTCCTACGACGAGGCTCGCGGCGAGCCTCGCGGCTCGCGCAAGAAGAGCCTCAGCCACCAGCAGGCACGCGAGGCGGGGTATGGCGACTGCATCGACTGCGATCTCTGCGTGCAGGTCTGCCCTACCGGCATCGACATCCGTGACGGCCTGCAGGTCGAATGCATCACCTGTGCGGCCTGCATCGATGCCTGTGACAGCGTGATGGACAGGATGGGCTACCCCCGGGGGCTGATCCGCTATACCACCGAGCACGCCCTGGAGGGCCGCCCGAGTCGTATCCTGCGCCCGCGCCTGCTCGGCTACCTGGCCGCGCTGCTGGTGATGGTCGGCGCCTTCGCCTGGGCCCTGTCCGAGCGCATGCCGCTCGGCTTCGAGGTCGAGCGCGAGCGCAACCAGCTGTTCCAGATGACCCGTGAAGGCCTGATCAGCAATGTCTACACGCTGACCATCCGCAATCTCGACCACGAGGATCACGTCTATCGTCTCCGAGCCAGCGGCTTGCCCGGCCTCGAGCTGGATACCGGCAGCATCAGCGTGCCCGCCGGCGAATTTCGCCGGACCGTGGTGAGCATCACCGCCGACCCGGACGTGGTCGAGCTACCGAGCCACACCATCCACCTGCACCTCGCCGCCGAGGGTAACGAACGCATCGCCCTGGAGCGCGAAGCGCGCTTCATCGGACAGATCCGGAGATAACCGTGCAAACCCACCCCGTGACCCCCTGGTACAAGCAGTTCTGGCCCTGGTTCCTGATTGGCCTGCTGATGTTGTCGATCGGCGTCAGCTCGACCTTCGCCTTCCTCGCGGTGCGCAGCGCCGATGGCATGGTCCAGGAGGACTACTACGAGCACGGCCGCGCCATCAACATGGTGCTGGCCAAGCAGAAGCGTGCCGCCGCACTCGGCCTGTCGGGCGCGCTGCGCATCGACCCCGTCACCAGCGACGTGGTGCTGGACCTGGAGGGCGATTCGCGCCCCGACCGGCTCGACTTCGAGCTGATCTTCCCCACCCAGGACGACCGCGACATCGAGCTTACCCTGGAGCACGTGCGCGATGGCCGCTATGTGGGCCAGGCACCGGACAATCTGCGCTACCGCTGGTACCTGCAGCTGCAACCCGCCCAGGAGACGCCGGAGTGGCGCCTGGTCGGCGAGGCACGCTTCCCCGACGAGAACGTCATCACCTTGACACCGGGCCGCCCGGCGGCCGAATGACCGCCATCCGGCCCGGTGTCGCCACCCCGACCACCCCATGACCGCAGAAGCCGCCGCCGCGTCCGAACTCGACTGCTACCACTGCGGTAGCCAGGTCCCCGCCGGGGCGCCCTGGTCGATCACCCTCGACGACCGGGCGCACCCGCTCTGCTGCCCCGGCTGCGAGGCGGTGGCCCACGCCATCGTCGACGGCGGACTCGCGAGCTACTACCGCTTCCGCACCGAGCTGCCGGAGCGCCCGGATGACCGCCAGGCGGCCAGGGCCGAGACCTGGGCGGTGTTCGACGATCCCGGCCTGCAGCGGCAGTTCGTGCACCCCGAGGCCGGCAGCGAGCACGTCCACGCCACCCTGGCGGTGGACGGCATCACCTGCGCCGCCTGCGCCTGGCTGATCGAGCACCGCCTCAACGCCCTGGAGGGCATCGACTCCAGCGCCGTCAACCTCACCCATCACCGGGTGCGGGTGAGCTGGGACCCACGGAGAGCCAAGTTGTCGCGCATCCTCGCCGAGATGGCGACGATCGGCTACCAGGCCCAGCCCTACGAGCCCGACGCGGCCCAGGCGCGTCTGCACCACGAGGAGCGCATGAACGTGCGGCGACTGATCGTCGCCGCCGTGGGCATGATGCAGGTGATGATGTTCTCCATCCCCATCTACGTGGCCGGCCCCGGTGAGATCAGTGACGACTTCCACGCCCTCTTCCACTGGCTCTCCTTCGCCCTGGCCACGCCGGTGGTGTTCTTCTCCGCCCTGCCCTTCTTCCGCAATGCCCTGCGCGACCTGCGCACCCGGGTGCTGGGCATGGACGTGCCGGTGTCGCTCGCCATCGGCGGCGCCTATCTCGCCAGCGGCTATGCGGTGCTCTCGGGCACCGGCGAGGTCTACTTCGACTCGGTGGCCATGTTCACCTTCTTCCTGCTCTTCGGCCGCTACGTGGAGGCCCGCGCCCGGCGCCGCAGCGGTCACAGCGGCAATGCCATGTCCGGCGCCCTGCCGCTCTCGGCGATCCGCCTGACCGACGAGGGCGAGGAGCGCATCCTGCCGGCCAGCGAACTCGCCGCCGGCGACCGGGTGCTGGTCAAGGCCGGCCACGGGGTGCCCGCCGACGGGGTGATCGAGGATGGCGAGTCGAGCCTCGACGAATCGATGCTCACCGGCGAGTACCTGCCGGTGATGCGCCGGGTCGGCGAGACCGTCACCGGTGGCAGCCAGAACATCGAGAGCCCGCTGGTGGTGCGCGTGACCCACGCCGGCCCCGAGGCCCGGGTGGCCGGCATCGTCGACCTCACCGATCGTGCTTTCGCCAGTCGCCCGCGGCTGGCCCGGATGGCCGCCCGCATGTCGCACCTCTTCGTGCTGCGACTGCTGTTCGTCACCCTCGGGGTGGCCACCGTCTGGTGGTTCATCGATCCCCCCCGGGTGCTCTGGGTCACTCTCTCGGTGCTGGTGGTGACCTGCCCCTGTGCCCTGGCACTTGCCACTCCCACGGCGTTGACCGCCGGCCACGGCCAGCTGCGGCGGCGTGGTGTGCTGGTGACCCGGGCCGACGCCATCGAGGCGCTCTCCCAGCTCGACCGGGTGATCCTCGACAAGACCGGCACCCTGACCACCGGCCGGATGGCGCTGGTGGAGACCCGACCGCTCGGCGATCTCGACGGTGAACGCGCTCGGGCACTCGCCGCGGCCCTGGAAGCGAGCTCCGAACATCCCATCGCTCGGGCCTTCCGTCCTCACCGCGACGCCACCATGCGCGCGCAGCACCTGGTCAGCCGCACCGGCCAGGGCCTGGAGGGCGAGATCGGGGGCCGCCGTTGGCGCCTGGGCAAACCCGATTTCGCCGCACCCGGACTCTCGCTCACGCCGCCGGGCGAGGACCAGTGGCTGCTGCTCGCCGAAGCGGGCGAGCCTCGCGCCTGGTTCGCCCTGCACGACCATGTGCGTGAGGACGCAGCCGACACCATCGCCGCCCTGCAGGCGCAGGGGCTCGAGGTGGAGCTGCTCTCCGGCGACACCCCGGCGGCCGTGAGCCGGCTGGCCGAGCGCCTCGGCATCACGACCTGGCACGCCTCGGCCAGCCCCGAGGACAAGCTCGCGCGCATCCGCACCCTGCAGGCCGAGGGCGAGAAGGTGGCGATGATCGGCGACGGCATCAACGACGTGCCGGTGCTCGCCGGTGCCGACGTGGCCATCGCCATGAACGGCGCCACCGACCTCGCCCGTACCAGTGCCGACGCCGTCTTGCTCAGCCCGCGGCTGATGCGTATCGTCGAGGCCATCGAGATCAGTCGTGCCACCCGCCGGACCATGCGCCAGAACATGATCTGGTCGGTGTGCTACAACGCCTCGGCCCTGCCCCTGGCGGCCATCGGCATCGTGCCGCCCTGGGTGGCCGCGCTGGGCATGTCGGCCAGTTCCCTGGTGGTGGTGGGCAATGCCCTGCGCCTCAACCGCTTCCGCTCGGCCGCCGCGCCCATCGTCCCGACTCCACGGCTGGTGAACGCATGAGCATTCTCTATCTGCTGATTCCGCTGTCGCTGATCCTGCTCGGCCTGGCCGTCTGGGCCTTCTTCTGGGCGGTGAAGAACGACCAGTTCGAGGACCTGGAAGGCCCCGCCCACCGCATCCTCTTCGACGAGGACGAGAACGACCTCCCCGCCGAGGAGCGTGAGCGTCGGCGGCAACAGACCCGGCGCGACGACGCCGGCGACGACGGGGCCTGATGGATCCCACCGGCCTCGGCCTGCCGCCGCTGATGGCGGCCTTCGTCTTCGGCCTGCTGGGAGGTGCCCACTGTATCGGCATGTGCGGCGGCATCATGAGTGTGCTGACCTTCGCCGTGCCCCCCAGCATGCGTTCAGCGACCCGGCTCACCGGCCTGTTGCTGGGCTACAACCTGGGGCGCATCGCCAGCTACATGGTCGCCGGGGCCCTGGTCGCCGGGCTCGGCACCCTGATCGGGGTGGCCCCCGGCGCCCGACTGGCGCTGCAGGGGCTGGCCGCGGTGATGCTGATCCTGATGGCGCTCTATATCGCCGACTGGTGGAAGGGGCTGCTCAGGGTGGAGGCCGTCGGCAAGCGGCTGTGGTGCCATCTGGAGCCGGTGGGCCGGCGGCTGATGCCGGTGGTGAAGGTTCCCCAGGCCGTGGCGCTGGGGGCGGTCTGGGGCTGGCTGCCCTGTGGCCTGGTCTACTCCATGCTCGCCTGGAGCCTGGCCAGTGCCGCCCCGCACCATGGTGCGGCGCTGATGGGCGCCTTCGGCCTGGGCACCCTGCCGGCCCTGCTGGTCACCGGCCTGGCGGCACGCCAGCTCGGCGCCCTGATCCGCCACCGAGCCACCCGCATGCTGGCCGCGACGTCGATCATCGCCTTCGCCCTGTGGCAGCTCTGGGTGCTGCTGCCCGGTGTCGGCCACGCCTGATCCAGCGGCGATCACGCCCCGGCTTGACCCAGCTCAACACGGCCAAGGGCCGCTCTCGCTACCATCAGGACATGCCCATCATCCGGAGTGCCGTCATGTCCGCTCACGCGAATCGCCAAGGCCCAGGGGGTTCCGCCCGGTTCGTCTGGGACGCGGCTCTGCTGCGCCGCTATGACACCCCCGGGAGACGTTACACTACCTACCCCACGGCGCACTGCTTCGGGGACGACTTCGGGGCCGAGGCGTTCATCGCGGCACTCGAGCGCAGCAACGACGATGGTCGCCCGCTGTCGCTCTACGTGCATGTACCCTTCTGCCGCCTGGCCTGCTTCCACTGTGCCCGCCACAAGATCGCCACCGGTGACACGCGGCTGGCCGAAGCGTACCTTTCGCGGCTCGACCGGGAGATGGTACTCACCTCTCGCCATCTCGACGCGTCGCGGGAAGTCCAGCAGTTGCACTGGGGTGGCGGCACCCCGACCTTTCTTTCGCTCGCCCAGATGAGCGACCTGATCGATCGTCTCGATGCCCGCTTCGGTCTCTCGGGCTCGAGGGAGCGCGACTACGCCATCGACATCGACCCGCGGGAGGCCAGTGTCTTCACCCTGCGCCACCTGCAGGCGCTGGGCTTCAATCGCCTGAGCCTCGGCGTCCTGGACCTGGACCTCAGGGTCCAGCGGGCGATCAACCGGCTCCAGCCCCGAGTGCTCACCGAGTCGTTGATCGACGAGGCCGACCGCCTCGGCTTCCGCTCGCTCAACCTCGACCTGATCGCCGGACTGCCACTGCAGACTCGCGACAGCTTCGCCGAGACCCTGGAGCAGGTGATCGCCATGGCCCCGGCTCGACTGTCGGTCTTCAACTACGTCCACCGGCCCGAGCGCTTCACGTCCCAGCGGCACATCCGCGCCGAGGATCTTCCCGGCCCCGAGGAGACGCTGGCGATGCAGCATACCACCCTCGACATGCTGACCTCGGCCGGCTATGTGCATCTCGGCATGGAGCACTTCGCTCGCCCCGACGACAGCCTGGCCGTTGCCCAGCGTCAGGGCACCCTCGCGCGGGACATCCAGGGCTACTCCAGGCACACGAGATGCGACCTGGTGGGGCTCGGTGTCTCGGCGATCAGTCGTGTCGATGACGTCTACGCCCGGAATCCCGCAGACCTCGTCGCCTACGAGGCGGCGCTGGATGCCGGTCAGCTGGCCACCGCCCGCGGGCTGCGCCTCACCCTCGACGACCGGCTGCGGCGGCACGCCATCGAGCGCCTGATGTGCGACATGGCCCTCGACCTCGAAGCACTGGGCCAGGCCTTCGGGGTCGACGCCGAGGCCTGCCTGGCCGACGCCCTGGCCCGGCTGGAAGCCGCCGAACGCGACGGCCTGGTGAAGCGCCGCGGCCATCGGCTCGTCGTCACGCCGAGCGGCCGGCTGCTGATCCAGCACCTCGCCATGGCCTTCGACGCCTACCTGCCACTACGGCCGGTGTCGAACGACTCCCGCAGCGCGTGAGCGACTACCTCCAATGGCGGGAGGCTACCTCCAAAGGGATGCTTTGCCGGCCTGGGGTAATCCTCCATAATGGTGACTGAGTCATCATCATGGAGGCGAGCATGCCCGATACCGCGATCGGCAGGCGGCATTCCCTGCTGCACGAGACCCGCTGCCAGACCTGCAGCCTCAGCTCGCTCTGCCTGCCGCTGGCGCTCGAGCTCCAGGACATGGACCAGTTCGATGCCATCATCCGCCGCCGCGCGCCCCTGAAGAAGGGCGAGGCACTGTTCCGCCAGGACAGTGCCTTCACCAGCGTCTACGCCGTGCGCTCGGGCAGCCTCAAGCAGGTCACCACCGAGGGCAGCGGCGAGGACCAGCTGACCAACTTCTACCTGCCCAGCGAACTGGTGGGCCTCGATGGCATCGACGAGGAACGCTATCCCGGCACGGTGGTCGCGCTCGAGACCACCACCGTGTGCGAGATTCCCTTCGATCGTCTCGATGCCCTCTCCGAGGAGCTGCCGGAGCTGCGCACCCAGCTCTACCGCAGCATGAGCAAGGAGATGCGCGACGATCGCCGCATGATGCGGCTGTTGTCGCGCAAGACCGCCGACCAACGCCTGGCGACCTTCTTCGCCAGCCTCTCGGATCGTTTCCGCCGCCGCGGCTACTCGCCCTACAGCTTCCGCCTCTCCATGTCCCGGGCCGACATCGGCAACTATCTGGGCCTGGCGGTGGAGACGGTGAGCCGCATCCTCGGTCGCTTCCAGTCCCAGGGGCTGGTGGCCGTCTCCGGCCGCGAGGTCAATATCCTCGACCTGGCGGCGCTGGCCCGGGTCGCCGAAGAGGATGGCGCCCGCTAGCGCCATACCATAAGCAGAAACCCCCGCTGGAATACCACACCCAACGGGGGTTTCTGTTGAACAGCAGGGGCAGGGAGTCGCGGCTTACCCGGCGACAGGCCTGCGCGGAGGCGCTGTGAACCCCTCCCTGGGCGCTACATTTGCCATCCTTGGCAAATGACCTCCGCTTCGGCCTGTCCCCGGCGCCGCTCGCGTGGTTGGAACTGGTCCACCATCTCACACCTACAACTCGTTGAGGATATCGATGCGCTCGGCCTGCCACCGGGCCTGCTTCTCCTCCAGGCCGGCAAAGTCGAACAGCTCCCGATCGGCCAGCTGCGAGGGCGCCACGTTGGTCACCGCCTTGAACATGCTCTCGAGTCGACCGGGATGCTTGGCCTCCCACTCGGCGAGCATCTCCTTGACCACCTGACGCTGCAGGTTGGGCTGGGAGCCGCAGAGGTTGCAGGGAATGATCGGGAAGGCCATCAACCGCGCGAATTCGGCGATATCCGCCTCGCGGCAGTAGGCCAGCGGGCGGATGACGATGTTCCGGCCATCATCGGAGAGCAGCTTGGGCGGCATCGCCTTGAGGCTGCCGCCGAAGAACAGGTTGAGGAACAGCGTCTCGAGGATATCCTCGCGGTGGTGACCCAAGGCGATCTTGGTGGCGCCGATCTCTTCGGCGAAGCCGTAGAGCGAGCCGCGCCGCAGCCGCGAGCAGAGCGCACAGGTGGTCTTGCCCTCGGGGGTCTTCTCCTTGACCACCGAATAGGTGTCGCGCTCGAGGACGTGATACTCGACGCCGGTGCCGTCCAGGTACTCGGGCAGCACATGCTCGGGAAAACCGGGCTGCTTCTGGTCGAGGTTGACCGCCACCAGCGAGAAATTCACCGGGGCGTTGCGCTGCAGGTTACGCAGGATCTCGAGCAGAGTGTAGCTGTCCTTGCCGCCGGACAGGCAGACCATCACCCGGTCGCCCTCGCGGATCATCTCGTAGTCGATGATGGCGTTGCCCACCTGGCGTCGCAGCCGCTTCTGCAGCTTGTTGAACTCGCGCCGGCCCTTCGCGTCGAGGGCGTCGAGAGGCGTGGCATCGCCATCCGTGACGGAGGCGTCAGCGGGGCTGGGATCGAAGTTCACGGCATCTTGCATGGTCGGGGCACTGCCAGAGCGGCTGGAAAATGACGGGTGCCTATCCTACCACTGCCGCCGCCAGCTGGCGACGGAATGCCCCGGATTCCGCAGGCCTCAGGAGGATCGCTTCGCCAGCATGGCGCCTCTCTCCAGGCGCAGGTACATCAGCGCCGTGGTCACCGCATCGCCCAGGGCGGTGTGACGCCCCATCACCGGCACCCCCAGGGCGCCGGCCACCTGCTCGAAGCGCAGGCCGGGCTCGATCTCGGGATGGCTACGCCGTAACTGACGGACATAGGTCTGGGCCACGTCGATGCCGGCATTGGGCAGGTCGAAGCCGAAGCGCGGTCGCAGTTCCCGGTTGAGGATCGCCAGGTCGAAATTCAGGCACCAGCCCACCAGCGGCCGATTGCCGATGAAGTCCAGGAAGCGGCGCAAGGCCGTCTCGATGCTTTCCCCTTCCTCCAGATCGACGCCACGCAGGCCATGGATGCGTATCGAATCGCCGCTCAACGAGGCAGGCCGTTGCAGACGCAGGTCCAGCGATTCGCTGGCCAGCACTCGATCGCCGCGAATCTTCACCGCGGCCAGGGATACCAGCTCGGCACTGCGGGTATCGAGTCCGGTGGTCTCGCTGTCGATGGCGACCAGCTCGTCACCGGTGTAGGGCTGGAACAGCCAGGCGTAGTAGCCGTCGGCCTGGCGACGCCGGTCGGCGACCCGGCGCAGTACCTTGAGCATGGAGTGACCTCCCGTGGTTGTCGTCGATCCCGGAGCACCTGCCGCAGGTCACGAATACTCCAGATGAAAGCGGTGCGACAGCCGCTGCTTGAAGTCCTTGACGATGTGCAGCGCCTCGCGCAACAGGTCTCGCTCCAGCGACGAGAGCTCCTGGACCACCACCCGATCGGGCTTGTCGTCCTTGCCGCCATCGTCGCCCAGCCGCGCCAGTTGCTGCTCGAGGCGCAACTGGGTGAACAACGACAGCGCCTCGCCCAGGTCCTCGGCGAAACGCGCCTCCAGGCGGCCGTCCTCGGCCAGCGCATCCAGGCGCTCCAGGGTCGAAGTGACGCGGATGCCGCGCTCCAGGGCCATGGCGCGTACGCCGTGAACGATGGGAAAGATGCCTCCCTTCTTGATATCGATGCCGTGCTGAGGCTTCTTCAGCGAACCGAACAGGGTCAGCGGCGTGGAGAAGCGCAGCGCCGGACGAGCGAAGTAGGAGAGCAGGATCTCGTCCCGGGAGCAGCGCTCGAACAGCTCCTCACGGACCTGCTCGAGCAGCCCCGGGTTGCCCGCCACCGCGTGGGAGTCGAGCATGATGGCGAGTTTCATCAGGCTGTCGCCGTCGCGGCTCGCCGCCCAGTGGGCGATGCGGCCGCGCCACTCGCTGACGGTGCCCACCCACTCGGGATTGGAGACCATGATGTTACCCGGACAGGGCGGATAACCGAGCTCGATCAGGGTCCCGGTGAGCCGCTGCATCTGCTCGGCGCAGTCGGGCCAGTCGACGTCGTCGGCCAGGATCAGGCCATTGTCCTGGTCGGTCTTGAGAATCTGCTCCCCACGCCCTTCGCTGCCCATCACCATCAGGCAGCTGTCACCGTGATGGCGCTCGTCGATCAGAAAGCCCCAGGCCTTGTTGATGATGCGACCATTCAGCGCCGCCAGCAGCCCCATGGCGAAGCGCAGCTTGACGCCCTGGGCCATCAGGGCCCGCACCAACTCCGGCGTCCGCCGGCTGGCGGCGGCCAACGCCTCGAGGCTGTCCGCCTGCTCCACCTGCAGGCTGACCACGTAGCTGCGGCTGGAAAAGTAACTGAGCACGTCGGTCAGCTCCACCACACCACAGGGGCTTCCCTGTTCCATGACCACCACGCGCTCTACCTTGTGGCGGGTCATCACCACCAGCACCTCGAACAGGTACTGTTCCGGGGTCACCGTCACCAGCTCGTAGTGGGCGACCGCCTGCACTGGGCTGTCCTGCTTCCGCCCCTCCAGCACCAGGGCGTTGAGCAGGTCGGTCTTAGTGACCATGCCCGCCCCCTGCTCGCCATCGACCAGCAGGCTATCGGCATGACTGTCGTGCAGGGTGGTCACCGCCTCGCCGATGGTCGACTCCGGCCCCACGCAGAGTGGCTCGCGCATGCACTCGCTGACCCTGGCCAGCATGAATCCGGCCATGGTCACGCCGCCTTCGGCACGCTGCTCGGTCAGCAGGCGCGCCTTGTGGGCCAGGGTCTGGCGAAAGAACTCGGCGAACGGCGGATAGTCTTCGCACAGCTGCAGGAACAGCGCCTTGGGAAGTAGATAGCAGAGGCTCTCCTGCTCGGCACGGAAGCGGTAGCGGCTCTTGCCGTTGAGGATGCTGATGGCCCCGAAAAGGTCGCCGTGGGTGTAGTGGCCGATGCGCTCGCGTGCACCAGGGAGGGTCGTATCCAGTTCCGCGACTTCCCCCTTGTGGATGATGAAGACGAACTCACCGGGCTGGCCGGTCTCGAGAATGATCTCGTCACGGTCGAAATAGGCGAGGTCGATGCCACCACGAACGCGCTCCCGCCCTTCCTCATCGAGGAAGGTGAAGGGTGGTTGAGAGAGATCGACATCGACCATGGGGCTGTCCTCGTTGGGCGGCTGTCTCACCCCGCAGGTTCATACGCACATCATCGCCACTGTGAATTCAAGATAGCAAAGTGGCGATTCAGGAAAGAACCTAGACAATCGTCCTATCCTTTTAGCGTTAGACTAACGTCATAGCGACTGCAAGATTAGACCATCGTCCCACGACCGAGCGGCTAGACCATCGTCCTATACGCCTCTCGCCGATGTCGTAACGATGCGAATCGCCAATCATAAGATAATGAATTAAAAGGAAAAATAAACAATCACTTCCATCGGCATTCTTTCATGATACCAAAGTCTGGGATTTATTTTTTCCATTCATTGCCCAGTATCAATCCTGAGTCATGCAGGGCAATCGCACGTCGACAATCCATGTCGCCAACAGGCATGCCACATGTCTCGTACAGGATGAACGTTCGAGAGATCGTCGTTGTACACGTGCGATTGCCCTGATGGGCCTTGGGATCTATCAGTGCAACTACTCATCCCCCAATAACAAGTGGAGAGCAACACCATGGCAGATGAGAAATCCAATGCCGCTGCGTACTGGAAGGCGAATGTCCGTCTGATTACCGGCTGTTTGATCGTGTGGGCGCTGGTGTCCTACGGGTTCGCTATCCTGCTGCGCCCCCTGCTGTCAGGGATCCCCATCGGTGGTACCGACCTCGGGTTCTGGTTCGCCCAGCAGGGCTCCATCCTGACCTTCATCGGCCTCATTTTCTTCTACGCCTGGAAAATGAACAGGCTGGACAAACAGTTTGGCCTCGGGGAGTAAGCCAGCATGAGTCAGTTTGCCATCAACCTGCTATTCGTGGGCGCCTCCTTTGCCCTCTACATCGGCATTGCGATCTGGGCACGCGCCGGCTCGACGAAGGACTTCTATGTCGCCGGTGGCGGCGTGCACCCGATCACCAACGGTATGGCCACCGCCGCCGACTGGATGTCGGCCGCCTCCTTCATCTCCATGGCGGGCCTGTTGGCATCCGGTGGTTATGCCAACTCCTCCTTCCTGATGGGCTGGACGGGCGGCTACGTCATCCTGGCGATGCTGCTCGCGCCTTACCTGCGCAAGTTCGGCAAGTTCACCGTGCCCGACTTCATCGGTGACCGTTTCTACAGCAATACCGCACGCCTGGTCGCGGTGATCTGCCTGGTAGTGGCCTCCGTCACCTACGTCATCGGCCAGATGACCGGTGCCGGCGTGGCCTTCTCGCGCTTCCTCGAGGTGAGCAACACCTGGGGCATCTGGATCGCCGCCTTCATCGTCTTCCTCTACGCGGTATTCGGCGGCATGAAGGGCATCACCTACACCCAGGTGGCTCAGTACGTGGTACTGATCATCGCCTACACCATTCCCGCCGTCTTCATCGCCCTGCAGCTGACCGGCAACCCCATTCCGATGTTCGGCATGTTCAGCGTGCACAACGAGTCCGGCATGCCGCTGCTGGCCAAGCTGAGCGAAGTCCTCGTCGAGCTCGGCTTCCGGGACTACGCCGCCGACGTGGACAACAAGCTCAACATGGTGCTGTTCACCCTGTCGCTGATGGTGGGTACCGCGGGCCTGCCCCACGTCATCATCCGCTTCTTCACCGTCCCCCGGGTGGCCGACGCGCGCTGGTCCGCCGGTTGGGCCCTGGTGTTCATCGCCCTGCTCTACCTGACCGCACCGGCGGTGGCCTCCATGGCACGCCTCAACCTGCTGACCACCGTCTATCCGGAAACCGCCGGCCAGGTAGAGAACTACGAAGAGGCGATGGACGGTGCCCTGCTCTACGAAGAGCGTCCCGACTGGTTCAGGACCTGGGAGGAGACCGGCCTGATCACCTTCAATGACCTGAACGACGACGGCCGCATCCAGTTCTACAACGAGGGGAACGAGGCCTTCGCTGCCACTGCTGCCGAGCGTGGCTGGGAAGGCAACGAGCTGGTGGTCAACAACGACATCCTGGTACTGGCCAACCCGGAGATCGCCAACCTGCCCGGATGGGTCATCGGCCTGATCGCCGCGGGCGGTATCGCCGCGGCACTCTCCACCGCCGCAGGCCTGCTGCTGGCCATCTCCTCGGCCATCAGTCATGACCTGATCAAGACCACCATCAACCCCAACATCACCGAGAAGGGCGAGATGCTGGCGGCGCGAATCTCCATGGCCGGTGCCATCCTGCTGGCCACCTACCTGGGCCTGAACCCACCCGGATTCGCGGCGCAGACAGTGGCGTTGGCCTTCGGTATCGCGGGTGCCTCGCTCTTCCCGGCACTGATGATGGGCATCTTCTCCAAGCGGGTGAACAACAAGGGCGCGGTTGCCGGCATGCTGGCCGGTCTGATCGCGACCCTGCTCTACATCTTCACCTACCTCGGCTGGCTGTTCATTCCGGGCACCAACATGCTGCCCAACACGCCGGACAACTGGATCCTGGGCATCTCGCCGCTCTCCTTCGGTGCGATCGGCGCAATGATCAACTTCGCCGTGGCCTTCGCCGTCTCCAGCGCGACCGAGGAACCGCCGCAGGAGATCCAGGACCTGGTCGAGAGCGTTCGCTTCCCGAAAGGCGCTGGCGCCGCGGTCGACCACTAAGCCATAATGGCTCCCTGACGCAACACGTCCGCGTCGTGGACCCAAACCAGATCGGGCTTCCAGCAGGAAGCCCGATTTCTTTGAGGAAGGTCGATTTATGTTATGGCATTTGATTGGCGCCATCTTTGCCGGTCTGGGCGCCGCGGGGATCGGCCTGATGCTGCGCTTTGTCAGCGGCAAGCGGCTGCCGCGCTGGATCATTCCCGTCTGTGGCGGCCTCGGCATGCTGGGCTACCAGATCCACTACGAGTACTCCTGGTTCCACCAGAAACAGTTTCAGCTGCCCGAATCGGCCCGGGTCGTCTCCGTCGAGCGGGGCGGCGCCTTCTGGCGCCCCTGGACCTACGTCTTCCCCATGACCACGGCGTTCAGTGTCGTGGACGGGGACAACCTGGTACGACGGCAGGTGGAGGACCACCGTCTGGTCGAGTTCATCCTCTATCGCTTCGAAAGACAGTACGTGGACCAGGTGACGCACCAGGCCTGGCTGATGAACTGCACCACGCGGTCCAAGCTGCCCCTCGTCGGCGAGCAGCGCCGGCCACGCTTCGACGACCTGAGCAGTGTCGATGCCGACGCTCCGCTGTTCCGGGCGCTGTGCACCGACGAGAAAGCCCCCCAGGGTACCTGACGGCCACCGGTCGGCGGACGACCACGCGGCTCCCGGCTGCCCTCGCGGGCGGCATTGCCCTAGAATGGGCGCACACAGGGGGGAGTGCGCATGTTCGCAGGCTGGCTGTTGATAGCCGTTTCGTTGACCTACATCGCCGTGCTGTTCGCCATCGCCTGGCGGGGAGACCGGCATGCCCGGCAGCACGGCGCCAGCCGTCGCCGCCCGGTGATCTACAGCCTGGCGCTGGCGATCTACTGCACCTCGTGGACCTTCTATGGCGCCGTGGGCCAGGCGGCGACCGCCGGCTGGTCCTTCGCCAGCATCTACGTGGGGCCGATCCTGACGTTCCTGCTGTTCTGGCCGGTGCTGGCCAAGATGATCCGAGTGGCCAAGCATCAGAACGTCACCTCCATCGCCGACTTCATTGCTTCCCGCTACGGCAAGACCCAGTCGCTGGCGGCCTTCGCCAGCCTGGTCGCGCTGATCGGCACCCTGCCCTACATCGCGCTGCAGCTGAAGGCGGTATCGACCTCCTTCGGCGTGCTCACCGATGCCGGCGACATCACCCGCACCCCGCTGTTCGGCGACACCGCCTTCTACGTGGCGCTGGTGATGGCGGCCTTCGCCATCCTCTTCGGCACCCGCCACACCGACGCCACCGAGCACCACGAGGGGCTGATCCATGCCGTGGCCTTCGAGTCGCTGGTCAAGCTGCTCGCCTTCCTGCTGCTCGGTGCCTACGTCACCTGGGGCATGTTCGACGGGCTCGGCGATCTGCTGGGGCGGGCCGAAACCCAACTGGAACTGCAGCGTCAGCTCGCCCAGCAGGACTTCGGCCAGAGCTTCTGGGCCCAGACCCTGCTCGCCATGCTGGCCATCCTCTGCCTGCCCCGCCAGTTCCACGTGGCGGTGGTGGAGAACACCCACCGCGACGACGCCACCATGGCCCGCTGGCTCTTTCCGCTCTACCTGGTGGCCTTCGCCTTCTTCGTGCTGCCGCTGGCCGCCGCCGGCCTGACGCTGTTCGCCGACAGCGGCATCGAGCCGGACACCTATGTGCTGGCGCTGCCCATGGCGGCAAACAACGAATGGTTGACCCTGCTGACCTTCATCGGTGGCTTCTCGGCGGCCACCGGCATGGTGATCGTCGCCGCCGTGGCGGTGTCGATCATGATCTCCAACGAGATCGTGATTCCGGCCCTGTTCCGCCTGCGCTGGTTCGACACCAAGGCGCGCGACTATGGCCGCCTGGTGCTGCGCGCGCGGCGCATCACCATCGCCGTGATCCTGGCCATGGCCTACGGCTTCTACCAGCTGATCGGCGAGTTCACCTCGCTGGCCTCCATCGGCATGCTCTCCTTCGCCGCCGCCGCCCAGTTCGCCCCGGCGCTGATCGGCGGCCTCTACTGGAAGCGCGGCAACCGCCTCGGGGTCATCGTCGGCATGAACGCCGGCTTCGCCATCTGGGCCTACAGCCTGCTGATGCCGGCGATGATCTCCGCCGGGGTGCTGCCGGGACACTGGCTCGACGGCGGACCGCTCGGCATCGCCTGGCTCACGCCCACCTCGCTGTTCGGCCTCAACGTCGGCGACAGCTTCACCCACGGCGTGATGCTGTCACTGGGGGTCAACCTGTTCTGCTACATCTTCGTCTCGCAGATGACCCCCCAGCGGGTGGTGGAACGCATCCAGGCCTCGCTGTTCGTCGACAGCGTCGAGACCCGCCAGACTTCGGTGAACCGCCCCTGGACCGGCGCCACCACCGTCGGTGACCTCAAGGTACTGTGCGAGCGCTTTCTCGGCGCCGGCCAGGTGAGCCGCGCCTTCGACGACTATGCCCGGCGCACCGGCAAGTCGCTGGAGGACGGCACCCGCGCCTCGATCGATGTGATCCAGTTCACCGAACGCTTCCTCGCCTCGGTGCTCGGTGCCTCCTCGGCTCGCATCGTGGTCAACTCGGCGCTGCAGGGGCGCGGGATCGGCATCTCGGACGTGATCTCCATCGTCGATGAAGCCTCCCAGGTCCTGGAATTCAACCGCGCCTTGCTGCAGGCCACCATCGAGAACATCAACCAGGGCATCAGCGTGGTCGACCAGAACCTGCGCCTGGTGGTGTGGAACCAGCGCTACCTGGAGCTGTTCCGCTTCCCCGATCACCTGATCCGGGTCGGTGCCCCCATCGACCGCATCTTCCGCTACAACGCCCACAACGGTGAGTACGGTCCCGGCGACCCGGAGGAGCACGTCCAGCTGTTGCTCGACAACATCCGCGAGGGCCAGCCCCATCGTTACGTGCGTTATCGCCAGGACGGCAGCGTCCTCGAGGTCCAGGGCAACCCCATGCCGGGTGGCGGCTTCGTCTATACCTACCAGGACATCACCCAGCAGAAGCGCATCGAGGAGGCGCTGATCCGCTCGGAGAACAACATCCGCATCTACACCGACAATGTGCCGGCGCTGATCGCCTACTTCGACAAGGAGTGTCGCTACCTCTTCACCAACCGCGCCTACGAGCAGGCCTTCGGCATCGACCGCAACGCGGTGATCGGCAAGCACATCGAGCAGGTGCTTCCCCCCCAGATGGCCCGTGATCGCGCCCCCTGGATCGAACGCGCCCTGGCCGGCGAGCGGGTCAGTTTCGAGGTGTCGCTGGCCCTGCCCGAGGGAAACCGCCACATGCTGGTCACCTACACGCCTCACTTCGGCGACAGCGGCGCCATCCTCGGCTTCTTCTCCCTCTATCAGGACATCACCGAGCGTCGCCTGGCGGAGATTGCCCTCAAGGAGACCAACGAGACCCTCGAGGAGCGGGTACGCGAACGGACCCAGGCCCTCTCCGAGGCCAACGCCGCCCTGCGCCAGGAGAACCGGGTACGCGCCGAAGCGGAGCTCGCCCTGCGCCAGGCCAAGCAGGTGGCCGAGGACGCCAACGCCTCCAAGACCCGCTTCCTGGCCGCGGCCAGCCACGACCTGTTGCAGCCGCTCAATGCCGCGCGGCTGTTCACCTCGGCGCTTTCCCAGGAGATGGATGCCGTGGACATGAGGCGCACCATCGGGCATATCGACAACTCGCTGCAGGCCGCCGAGGAACTGCTCGGCACCCTGCTCGACATCTCCAAGCTCGATGCCGGCGCCCTGACCCCGCGGCGCAGCCACTTCGCCCTGGCCGACGTCTTCCATCCGCTGCGCGCCGAGTTCGAGGTGATGGCCGAGGACCGCGGCCTCGACCTGGTGGTGGTGCCGACCCGCGCCTGGGTCGACAGCGATCCCCAGATGCTGCGTCGGATCGTGCAGAACTTCCTGTCGAATGCCCTTCGCTACACCCAGGAGGGGCGCGTGCTGCTGGGCTGTCGTCGCCACGGCCCTCGACTCTCCATCGAGGTGTGGGACTCGGGCCCGGGGATCCCCGCCTCAAAGCAGGCCGAGATCTTCCAGGAATTCCGCCGCCTCGACCAGGCCTCGCGGCACAAGGAGAGCGAGAAGGGGCTGGGCCTGGGCCTCTCGATCGCCGACCGCATGAGTCGGGTGCTGGACCACCCCATCAAGGTGCACTCCCGGGAAGGGGTCGGCACGATGTTCTCGGTCAGCGTGCCGGTCGTGGCGCCGCGCACCGAGGCACAGCAGGCCGAGGAGGCCCCCCCCCGGCGCGCCGGCAACAAGTTGGCCGGCACCCGGGTGCTGTGCATCGACAACGAGTCGCTGATCCTCGAGGGCATGAAGGCGATGCTCTCGGGCTGGGGCTGCGAGGTGTTCACCGCCACCACCATCGGTGGCGCCAAGTCGGTACTGCGTCACCTGGACGGCGACCCCGACGCCATCCTCGCCGACTACCACCTGGACAACGAGGTCACCGGCCTGATGGCGCTGGAGGCCCTGAGCGAGCGCCTGGAGGGTGCCGTGCCGGGCATCGTGATCACCGCCGACCGCACCGAGGAGGTCGCCGAGGAGATCAAGCGCAGTGGCTACCAGTTGCTGCTCAAGCCGGTACGCCCCGCCGCCCTGCGCGCCCTGCTCACCCGCACCCTGCAGGCGAGCCGGGCGGCCAGGCAGGAGGGGTAGCGCGCTGCGCACGAGCTGGAAGCTGGAAGCTGGAAGCTGGAAGCTGGAAGCTGGATAGCAGCCTAAACTCAACCGCCCCCACGGCAAGGCCATGGGGGCGGTTTTTCTTCTAGCTTCAAGCTTCCAGGCGCGAAGCGCCGCTCTTCAAGCTCCTGAGCCGGCTCCGCCGGCTTAGGATTCCACCTTGGGCGGCTCGACTTCGAGCTTCTGGGCGGCGATCACCGCCTGGGTGCGGGAGTGTACCCCGAGCTTGCGCAGGATGGCGGTGACATGGGCCTTGATGGTCGCCTCGGAGACGTTGAGTTCGTAGGCGATCTGCTTGTTGAGCAGGCCCTCGGTGAGCATGTTGAGCACCCGGAACTGCTGAGGGGTCAGCGACGCGATCGCCTCGGCGAAGCGGGTCTCCTCCTCGTCGGATTCGCCCATCGCCTCGGCGAGCTCGGCCGGCAACCACACCTCGCCGTCGAGGATCTCGCCCACCGCCTCGGCGATCAGCGCAAGTGACGAGGACTTGGGAATGAACCCCGAGGCGCCGTAGTCGATGGCGCGACGCACCACATGGGGCTCGTCGCTGCCGGACACCACCGCCACCGGGATGTCCGGGGTCTGGCCACGCAGTTGGATCAGCCCGGAGAAGCCATGGGCGCCGGGCATGTGCAGGTCGAGCAGGATCAGGTCGGCATCCGGATGACGGGTCACCACCTCGGTGGTGGCCTCCATGGTATCCGACTCGACGATCTCGGCCTGGGGCGCCAGCTGGCGCAGTGCCTGGGTCAGGGCTGCACGGAACAGCGGATGGTCATCGGCGACGATGAATTTCTGGGCAAATGCCATGGATTCTCCTCCGGTTCCTCGAGCAGCGGGCCGGCGGCCGCCACACTGGGCTCTTCTATGCGATCGATGACGGCATGTTACCCCATGCGGGAAGGCTTTCCCAAGCGCTCGACGCGGGTTGTCGACAAGCCGTGTCAACGGGCGCAAAAAAGCCGGCCGCAACGGCCGGCAGGATAAGGAAGGAATCCCCCCAGGCTCAGGCCCGGGAGGAGCCGGGCCGGGACGCATGGAAGCGTCCCCCGGCGGTCATCGTCAGCGATTCACCCGGTGCTCGATCAGCTCGTCGACCACCGACGGATCGGCCAGGGTGCTGGTATCGCCCAGCCCATCGCACTCGTTGGCGGCGATCTTGCGCAGGATACGGCGCATGATCTTGCCCGAACGGGTCTTGGGCAGGCCCGGGGCCCACTGGATGACGTCCGGCGACGCGATCGGGCCGATATCCTTGCGCACCCACTGAGTCAGCTCCTTCTTGAGCTCCTCGCTGGGCTCCACGCCATCGGTCAGGGTGACATAGATATAGATACCCTGGCCCTTGATGTCATGGGGGAAGCCGACCACGGCGGCCTCGGCCACGGCATCATGCGCGACCAGCGAGGACTCGATCTCGGCCGTGCCCATGCGATGACCGGAGACGTTGAGCACGTCGTCGACCCGGCCGGTGATCCAGTAATACCCGTCCTCGTCGCGGCGGCAGCCGTCGCCGGTGAAATACATCCCGGGATAGGTGGAGAAGTAGGTCTGGACGAAACGCTCGTGGTCGCCCCAGATCGAACGCGCCTGGCCCGGCCACGAGTCCAGGATCACCAGGTTGCCCTCGGTGGCTCCCTTCAGCTCGTTGCCCTCGCTGTCGACCAGCGCCGGCACCACGCCGAAGAACGGCAGGGTTGCCGAGCCCGGTTTGAGGTCCATGGCGCCCGGTAGCGGCGAGATCATGATGCCGCCGGTCTCGGTCTGCCACCAGGTATCGACGATCGGGCACTTCGAGTTGCCGATCACCCGATAGAACCACTCCCAGGCCTCGGGGTTGATCGGTTCGCCCACCGAGCCGAGCAGGCGCAGGCTGTCACGCTTGCTGGAGGCCATGACGTCGTCGCCATGGGCCATCAGGGCACGCACCGCGGTCGGTGCGGTATAGAGGATATTGACCCCATGCTTGTCGACGACCTCGCCCATGCGGCCGTGGGTCGGATAGCTCGGCACGCCCTCGAACATCAGGGTGATCGCACCGTTGGCCAGCGGCCCGTAGACGATGTAGCTGTGACCGGTCACCCAGCCCACGTCGGCGGTACACCAGTAGATCTCCCCCTCCTGGTAGTCGAAGACGTACTGGTGGGTCAGGCTGGCGTAGGTGAGATAGCCACCGGTGGTGTGCTTGAGCCCCTTGGGCGCCCCGGTGGAGCCCGAGGTGTAGAGGATGAACAGCGGATCCTCGGCGTTCATCTCCTCGGCCGGGCAGTCGGTGGGCTGGCGGTCAACCAGATCGTGATACCAGACGTCGCGGCCGTCCTGCCAGTCGATCTCGCCGCCGGTGCGCTTGACCACCAGCACCTTCTCGCACACCTCGGTCCCCGCACGGGTCAGGGCCGCATCGACGTTGTCCTTCAGCGGCACCTGCTTGCCGCCACGCACCGACTCGTCGGCGGTGATCACCAGCTTGGAGTCGGCCCCGATGACACGCTGGGCCAGGGCGTCCGGCGAGAAGCCGCCGAACACCACCGAGTGGACGGCCCCGAGGCGCGCGCAAGCCAGCATGGCCACGGCCGCCTCGGGGATCATCGGCATGTAGAGCGTGACCACGTCCCCCTTCCTGACGCCCAGCTCCTTGAGGGCGTTGGCCAGTTGGCAGGTGTGCTCGTAGAGCTCGCGGTAGGAGACGTGCCTGGATTGGGCAGGATCGTCGCCCTCCCAGATGATGGCGGTCTGGTCGCCGCGGGTCGCCAGATGACGGTCGAGACAGTTGACGCTGGCATTCAGAGTCCCATCCTCGAACCAGCGGATATCGACGTTGTGTGAATCGAAGCTCGTATGCTTGATCTTTGTCGGCGCCTTGAACCAGTCGAGACGCTTCGCCTGTTCGGCCCAGAATCCTTCCGGATCGTCCAGCGACTTCTGGTACATGGCCTGGTACTTGGCCCTGTCGGCATGAGCATTGGCGGCGAAGTCGTCGCGCACCGGATGGACTTTCTGCTGCTCGGTCATGGATTGGCCTCTTCCGGGAGATGCACCCCTAGTTGATGTCGCCGGTCGCGTCCACACAGGACGCGCCGACCCCATAAAGGTGATTCCAGCATATACTGCCGGCTCCCGCCATCCTCTTAGACATTGGTAGCAACATTTTTTCTTTTTTGTACAACTACTTACGCACCATTTTCGGGAATGTCGCGGCCAAGGTAGACCAAGGTCTGAGCACAGTGACGGCAGCGGTAGTGCGCCCCTTGGCGGGCCAGGGCGTGGCGTCGGGCGGTGAACCCATGCTCGCGGCAGCCGCAGCGATAACGATGCGGAGCGGGACTCGCCCGACGCGTGTCGAAACGGTGGGTGGTGCGGGGCTCGAGGCCGAAGAGTCGCCGCATCACGGTCCGCCATTCGCGTCCGTGGGGGCGAGTCAGGTGGCCATCCTCGAGGTGGTGCACCAGCCAGTGAGCCATCTCGTGGGGCACCACCTCGACCAGGAAGGCCTCACGGTTCTCGAGATAGAGCACCGGGTTGAAGCGCAACCCGCCGCGACCGAAATGGGCCTGACCGGCGCACTTGCCGCGCAGGTCGTGCCACACCCGCGGCGGCGGCAGGTCAGGATGCACCTCACGACACAGTCGCCAGGCGGCCTCGACCCGCTCGTGCAGGACCTTCAACAGCGCCTCGCGATCGAGAGCCGCCAATCGGTCGGGGTCGGGATGGGGCAGCACGGGCGTGTTCATGGGATGCTAGAATGACGCGCCAGCCTCGGGGCGGCAAGCCACCCCCTGCCACATAGCGAGATGCCCGATGCCCGACACTCCCCAGCCCCAGCCGCTGCTCGATGACGACGACCTCGATCTGCTCGATGACTTTCTCGACTCCGAGCGCGTCGACGCCGACGCCCTGGACCTGATCGGTGCCCACGGCTTCCTGGTGGCGCTGGCCGTGGCCCCCAGCGACATGCCCCCCGCCAGCTGGGTCACCGACCTGTTCCACGGCGAACCCGCCTTCACCGACGATGCCGAGCGCGAGACCATCCTGGGCCTGCTGGAGCAACTCAGGCGCAACGCCATAGCCGCCCTCGAGCAGGGCCTGCTGCCGGAGCTGCCCTTCGAGCTCGAGCTCGACGGCCTGGCGCCGGAGGAGACGCCGATCGGTGACTGGTGTGCCGGCTTCATGGAGGGCGTGTTCCTCGACGAGGCGGCCTGGTTCGAGGACGACGAGGAAGCCGCCGCCACCCTGCTGCTGCCCTTCATGGCGCTCTCGGGGCTGTTCGACGAGGAGCCGGACATGGCCGAGTTCGGCGCCGACAGCGCCCGGCTGGAGACCCTGGTCACCCAGTTGCCGGACCTGGTGCTGGACCTCTACCTGCACTACCGGGTGCCGCCGGAAACCCCCAAGCCCATGCCGCGCCGGAAGAAACCTGCCGGGCGGGGCAAGGGCAAGCGGTAAGGGCTTCGGGCTTCGAGCGTAGATTGATCGCTCGTGGCTCGTGGCTCGTGGCTCGTGGCTAACGTAGCCGCGTCAGCCAGGCATCCAGATTGCCGAACAGCCACTCCTTGAGGCGCTGCCAGCGGGGACGCCGGGACCACTCCTCCCGTCGGATCTCGTGACTGGTGGCGAAGTTACGCTCGAACAGTTCGGCCACCTCCTCGGCGAAGCGACGGTCGTCCACCTCCTGGTTGGCCTCCAGGTTCCAGTGCAGGCTCCAGTGATCGAAATTGCACGAGCCGATGCTCGTCCAGTGATCGGCGAGCGTGAACTTGGCGTGGATGAAGATGGGCTGGAACTCGAAGATGCGCACCCCGGCCTTGAGCAGGCGGCCGTAGAAGCGCTGGCCAGCGTAGCGCACGCCCGGATGGTCGTGTCGATCGCCGGGCAGCAGCAGGCGCACGTCGACCCCGCGGCGGGCCGCCCTGGCCAGCCGCAGGCGCAGACTGAAGGTGGGCACGAAGTAGGGGGTACAGATCCAGATCCGCCGTCGCGCCGACGACACCTGTTGCTGCAGCGAATGGCGAATCGCCTGGTAGCGATACCCCTGCCCCCAGACCACCCGCCCCCGCATGCCCCGGTAGTCCTCACGGGGCGACACCGCCAGTCGCAGGTCATGCACCAGACCGGGAGCACCGCTGCCGCGGGTCAGCGGCGAATCCCACAGGCGGCAGAACAGCCGCACCCAGTCGGCCACCACCGGCCCCTCGATGCGCACCGCCACCTCGTACCAGGCGTCGAGGAATTCGTCCACCACGCCGAAGCCGCCGGTATAGGCGACGCGGCCATCCACGACCAGCAGCTTGCGGTGGTCGCGAGTCAAGTTTCGGGCCAGCGAGTGGAAGCCCAGCGGGTTGAAGAAGCGCAGCGCCACCCCCCCCTCCTCGAGCGCCAGGCGGTCGGCGGCCGAGAGCCCCATGGCGCCATAGCCATCGAGCATCAGCATCACGGTCACGCCGCGCTCGGCGGCCTTGCACAGCGCCTCGAGCAGCGCCGAGGCGAGCCGCCCGGACTCCATCAGGTAGAGTTCGACCAGGATCGACTCGTGCGCTGCGTGGATCGCCTCGAACATGGCCGGCAGGAAGCGTGCCGACTCCGGCAGCAGCTGGAAGTGATTGCCGTCTCTCCACATGCCGTGCATGGCCGCTTCCCGATACGAGGTTCCACCGCATTGACGCACGTTTGCCGGGCCAGGAAAAGCCACGCCCCTGACCGGCCGACCCACGATGGCTATACTGGCCACTTCGCTTTCTCAGCCAGGGCAACCGGATGGCCTTCGTACGCACGCTGATGACCCCGTTGCGCGCACCACTGCGGCGGCTGATCGCCGCCTGGGTCGAGCTGCGCCTGATCGAGCCCCCCGCCGAGGAACTCGACCCGACGCTGCCGGTGCTCTATGTCCTGCCCCACCCGGCACTGTCCGATGCCCTGCTGCTGGAATCGCTCTGCCGCGCCCGCGGCCTGCCCACGGCCGCCGGCCAGCGCCGCGTGGGCGAGATCAGCCTGCCGGCCTGCCTCGCCCTGCCCTCCCCCGGGCGCCGCCTGTGGCGGCGCTCCACGCGACTCGAGGCCCCCTTCCTGGCGCTGCTCGAGCAGCGCAGGGCACACCCCGAACACGGGGTGCAGCTGGTGCCGGTCAGCGTCTTCTGGGGCCGGGCCCCGGGCAAGCGCTTCGGCTTCTGGAAGATGCTGGCCGCCGACAGCTGGCAGTTCACCGGCCGCCTGCGCCGGGCGCTCTCGGTGCTGGTCAACGGCAAGAACGTGGAGGTGCACTTCGGCGCCCCGCTCAGGCTCGGCGACCTGCTCGACGAGCGCGGGGCGGCGCTCGCCAACCGCAAGACGGCGAGGCTGCTGCGCGTGCACTTCCGTCGGCAGCGCACCCGGGTGCTGGGGCCCGACCTCTCCCACCGGCGGACCCTGATCGAAGGTGTAGTGCGTAGCCCCGAGGTGTGCAGGGTGATCGCCGAACAGGCCGCGAATGAAAAACGCTCTCCCGCCCGGCTGCAACGTCGCGCCCTGCGCTACGGGCGCGAGATCGCCTCCAACATGGCCTATCCGGTACTGCGCTTCCTCGACGGCCTGCTCAAGCGCCTCTGGAACCGCCTCTACGACGGCGTGGAGGTCCGCGGCCTCGACCGGGTAAAGGCGCTGGCCGGCGACCATACCCTGGTCTACGTGCCCTGTCACCGCAGTCACATCGACTACCTGCTGCTCTCCTACGTCCTCTACCGCGACGGTCTGATGCCGCCGCATATCGCCGCCGGCCGCAACCTCGACATGCCGCTGATTGGCCCGCTGCTGCGCCGCGGTGGCGCCTTCTTCCTGCGGCGCAGCTTCCGCGACAACCGCCTCTATGCGGCGGTGTTCAACGAGTACCTGCATCGGCTGCTGTCGCGCGGTCACCCGCTGGAGTACTTCATCGAGGGCGGCCGCTCGCGCAGCGGGCGCATGCTCGCTGCTCGCCCCGGCATGCTGGCCATGACCCTGCGCTCCTACCTGCGCAGCGCCGCCGGCAGCGGCCAGCAGCGGCTCGCCTTCGTGCCGGTCTACATCGGTTACGAACGGATCATCGAGAGCGCCAGCTACCAGCGCGAGCTGCGTGGCGGCAGGAAGCGCAAGGAGAGCCCGCTGGCCCTGCTGCGGGTGCTCGGCCAGTTGCGTCAGCCTTTCGGCCGGGTGGCGGTGAATGTCGGCGAGCCCCTCACCCTGGCCGATTATCTGGACCGTGAGGCGAGCGACTGGCGACAGACCCTGGACGAGACGCGCCCCGCCTGGCTCACCCCGCTGGTGCCCCGACTCGGCGAGGAGCTGTGCCGGCGGATCAATGCCGCAGCGGCACTCAACCCGGTCAACCTGGTGGCGCTGGTGTTGCTGGCCACCCCCCACCATGCCATCGAGATCAGCCTGCTGGAACGCCAGCTCGCCCTGCTCGCCGACCTGCAGCGACGCCGCCCCGGCGGGGCCCACGCGAGCCTGCCGGAAGGCACCCCCAGTGAGTGGATCGACCAGGTGGTGGCCCTGGACATGGTCGAGCAGCGGTCGCACCCGCTGGGTGACATCCTGATCGCCGATGCCGGCCAGGCGGGCTTGCTCGCCTGGTATCGCAACAACGTGATGCACCTCTTCGCCCTGGCCGGGCTGGTCGCCTTCGCCTTCCGTCATCGAGCGGCCCACCGCCTCGAGCCGCTGGCGACGCTGCTCGCCCCAGCCTGGCCGATACTGGCCCGGGAGCTGGTCATCGAGCCGCCGGCCTCGCTGCGCGAGGCGCTGGCCGAGATGCTCGACCTGCTGGTCGACCAGGGGCTGCTGGAACGCGACGCCGAGGGGTGGCGGCGCCCCGAGGAGCCGCTGGAGGCCGGCGAACGCCTGCGCCTGCTCGGCCAGCTGATGCAGCCCTCGCTGGAGCGCGGCTACCTGCTGCTGGCGGTACTGCTCGACGCCGGCCCCGGTCGACTGGTCGCCGAGGAGCTCGCCGAACGCAGCCGTCAGCTGGCCGAGCGCCTGGCCCTGCTCTCCGGGCTCGACGCCCCGGAGTTCTTCGATACCCGGCTGTTCGCCAGCCTGGTCGAGAGTCTCGAACGAGAGGGCTGGCTGTGGCACGAGGGAGAGCGGCTGGTGTTCGACCAGCGCCTGCGCGAGGCGGCGCTGCGCTCGCGCGAGCTGTTCGATCCGGCGCTGCGCCACCGGTTGCAGCTGATCACTCGCAGCCACGACGCGTGAATCCCGCCCCCTCAGTCGCGGGTCAATGACTGGTGCACATAGAGATCGTAACGGCTGGTCTTGCCCTCGATGACGTGCTGGGGAGCGGGCCCTTCGATGGGCGGCGCCCTGCGCGGCCGCTTGACCACCACCCGATGGGTGGCCACATCCAGCGCCGCCTCCAGCAGCCGCGGTGCGTCGCCGTCGTCGCCGGCTAGCTTGCGGAACAGGCGCATCTCCTTTTTGACCAGCGCCGACTTGTCGCGGTGGGGAAACATGGGATCGAGGTGGACCACCTGGGGGGCCACGCCGCTGGCCGCCACCAGGGCGGCGAGCTCGCGGGTGGCGTCGCCCCGGGCCAATCGCATCCGCTCGGCGATTCCGCGGGTCTCCGGATCCGTCAGGGCACGCGCCACGCCATCCTCGAGCAGGGCGAAGATCGCCGCCACCCGCTCGACCAGCAGCACCTTGGCGCCGAGACTCGCCAGCACGAAGGCATCGCGCCCCAGTCCGGCGGTGGCATCCACCACCGACGGCGTCACCCCCTTGCCCAGCCCGCAGGCGCGGGCGATGAGCTGGCCGCGCCCGCCGCCGAAGCGGCGCCGGTGAGCCGCCCGGCCGGCGGCGAAGTCCACCGACAAGGGATTGCCGTAGCGCCGTGGGTCGCCGACCAGCACCAGGCGGTCGCCGCGGCACTCGAGGGCCAGTTCCGCCTCCTCCGACGCGCCGAGCGGCAACCCGAGGCGATCGGCCAGCCCCGTCAGGGCCGCGCCGCGCACCACCAGGAGGGGGCGCTCGCTCACCGTGCCTTCTTCCAGGCGACCTGATCGCGCAGATAGACCGGCTGTACTTCGTGGGGCAGGCGCGCCTCGCCGGCCTCGAAGGCCCGCGCCGCCAGCAGCACCATGTCGGCGGCGTCGGCCTCCATCTCGGGCAGGTGCTGGCCGATTCCGGCCTGCACCTCGGTGGGCAGCTGCTCCCACAGCCCCCAGCCGGACCCGACCCCCACCCAGTCGTGGTCGGCGTGGCCCGCTGGCAAGCGCAGCCGCGCCGGTGGCATCACCGCCTCCTCGCTGAGCGGCTCGGGTAGACCGTCGCGGCACTGCCAGGCGGCCACGTAGATCTCGCCCATGCGGGCGTCCAGGGCGGTGACCAGGTAGCGGAAATGGTGACGGCGGTGGCCCCCCAGGGCCAGGGCGGCGAGCGTCGAGACGCCGATCAGCGGCCGGTCGAGGCCGTAGGCCAGCCCCTGGGCGGCGCCGGCGGCGATGCGCAGGCCGGTGAAGGACCCGGGGCCGTGGCCATAGGCCACGGCGTCGAGCGCCGTCGCGGCGAGGCCGGCCTCGGCGAGCACCTCGTCGACCAGGGGCAGCAGCCGCCGGGTATGCGCCCGGGGCGCCAGCTCGAAGCGGGAGAGGAGTTCGTCATCGGCGCCCTCGCGACGGCGCAGCAGGGCGGCGGAGCAGGCTTGCGAGGAGGCGTCGAGGGCCAGCAGGATCGGCATGGGCGGGCAGCCTCATCAGGATCGGTTCGGGACGGTCGCATTATACAGGCCCGGAACGGCGATGGCCCGCCATAGGCGGGCCATCAGGTGGCAGTCGGGCATGCTCTAAACGCTTCTGGAGCGGGGCTGGTCCGGCGACAGGCCTACGAGGAGGCGCTGTGAACCCCTCCCTGGGCGCTACCGACGCCATCCCTGGCGTAGGACCTCCTCTTCGGCCTGTCCCCGGCGCCCCGCAACCACCCAGCAGTTCTGCCCTACATCGAGGCGAATCAGCCCTCGAGGGCCTCGAGCACCTGGGCAGTGATCTCGTCGACGCTGCCGACACCCTCGACGCGGTGGTAGGACGGGGCGGTTGCGGGGTCGTCCTTGGCCCACTGCCGGTAATAGTCGACCAGCGGTGCGGTCTGCTCGTGGTAGACCGCCAGGCGGTTGCGCACCGTGGACTCGCGGTCGTCGTCGCGCTGGATCAGCGGCTCGCCGGTGACGTCGTCCTTGCCCGCTTCCTTCGGCGGATTGTACTCGACGTGGTAGACGCGGCCCGAGCCCGGATGGACACGACGGCCGGCCAGGCGCTTGACGATCTCCTCGTCGGCGACGGCGATCTCCAGCACGTGATCGAGCTTGACGCCTGCGTCCTTCATGGCATCGGCCTGGGGGATGGTGCGCGGGAAACCGTCGAACAGGAAGCCGTTCTCGCAGTCCGGCTGGGCGATGCGCTCCTTGACCAGGGCGATGATGATGTCGTCGGACACCAGGCCACCGCTGGTCATGATCTCCTTGACCTTGAGCCCCAGCTCACTGCCTTCCTTGACCGCGGCACGCAGCATGTCGCCGGTGGAGATCTGCGGAATCTTGAACCGCTCGCAGATGAACTGGGCCTGGGTGCCCTTGCCGGCACCCGGGGCGCCCAACAGGATCAAACGCATGTTCTTGTACCTCGGTAGGTAAGTGGTCGTCACAAGCGAAAAAATGGATGGGAAGGAACGATAACCGTGGCATCGTCCGTAGACAAGCGACGCGACCCGAATGTTGTGGAAAAAGAAGCGAAAACCGGTTGCAGATCAATCCGCTGACAGCCGAATAACACTTTGGTCTTCCCTGCGTCATCGTGCCCGTTCGGCACTACAAACAACGACGGCGCCTCACGGCGCCGTCGTCGATCCCCCGCCCGGTAACTACAGCAGCAGGCGGCGGATATCGGTCAGTAGCTGACCGAGCAGGGCGGTGAAGCGCGCCGCATCGGCGCCATTGACCGCCCGGTGGTCGTAGGAGAGGCACAGCGGCATCATCAGCCGCGGCTCGAAGGCCTTGCCGTCCCACACCGGCTTCATCTGCGCCTTGGAGATGCCGAGGATGGCGACCTCCGGGGCGTTGACGATCGGGGTGAAGGCGGTGCCGCCGATGGAGCCCAGGCTGGAGATGGTGAAACAACCACCGGTCATCTCCTCGCGCTTGAGCTTCTTCGACTGGGCCTTGCCGGCCAGTTCCACGGACTCCTTGGCCAGCTCGATCAGCGACTTCCTGTCGGCATCGCGGATCACCGGCACCATCAGGCCGTCCGGGGTGTCCACGGCGATGCCGATGTGGACGTACTTCTTGTGCACCACCGTCTCGCCGTCGGCCTTGAGGCTGACGTTGAATTGCGGGTACTGACGCAGGGCGAAGGCGCATGCCTTGATCAGGAAGGGCAGCGGCGTGAGCTTGGCACCCTGGGCCTCGGCCTCGGCCTTCATCGACTTGCGGAAGGCCTCCAGCTCAGTGATGTCCGCCTCGTCGAACTGGGTCACGTGGGGCAGGTTGACCCAGCTGCGGTGCAGGTTGGTGGCGCCCATCTTCATCAGGCGCCCCATGGGCTTCTCTTCGACCTCGCCGAACTGGCTGAAGTCCTGGTCCGGAATCGGCGGGATGCCGGAACCGCCGGCGGTCGCCGGGGCGGCGGCAGGCGCCTGGGCCTGGCCGGCCATCACCTGCTTGACGTAGGCGTGGACGTCCTCCTTCAGCACCCGCTCCTTCGGGCCACTGGGCCTGACCAGCCCCAGGTCGACCCCCAGCTCGCGGGCCAGCATGCGCACCGCGGGACCGGCGTGGACCAGCTTGGCGTCGCGGGGCTTGTGGGCCGCCATCTGGGCCTCGGGGCTCGGCGTCCCGGCCGGCGTCGGTGCCGGCTTGTCGGCAGGCGCCTCGGCCTGGCGCTCGGCCGGCTTCGGGGCCGGCTTGGCACTCGCCACCTCGATATAACCGATCAGGTCGCCCTCGGAGACGGTATCGCCCTCCCTGACGGAGAGCTCCACCAGCTTGCCCTTGTAGGGGCTGGGCACGTCCATGGAGGCCTTGTCGGATTCCAGGGTGATCAGCGGGTCTTCCTCGTCGAGGTCGTCGCCCACCGAGGCGATGATCTCGATCACCGGCACGTCACTGGAGCCGGAGAGGTCCGGTATGCGGATCTCCTTGCGTTCGGGCTCGCCGCCGGTCGCCTCTTTCTCCTCGACCGGAGCCGGCTCGGCCTCGGCAGCCTGGGCCGGCTCGGCTGGCGCCTCGGCGTCATTGCTGCCTTCACCGGCGATCTCCATGGTGCCGATGACATCGCCCTCGGAGACGGTGTCGCCCTCCTTCACCGCCAGCGAGACCAGCTTGCCGGCGTGCGGGCTCGGCACGTCCATGGAGGCCTTGTCGGATTCCAGGGTGATCAGGGTGTCCTCTTCGGCGATCTCGTCGCCCTCGGCCACCGCCACCTCGATGATCTCCACATCGGAGGAGCCACCCAGGTCCGGCACCTTGATCTCCACGGTACGCTTGCCGCCACCGCCGGCGGCCTTGGCCGCGGGCTTCTCCTCGGCGGGTTCGGGAGCCGGTTCGGGCTCGGCCTTCGTCTCTTCGGCCTCGCCACCGCCGGCCCCCTCCAGCTCCAGCTCGACGATATCGTCGCCCTCGGAGACGGTGTCGCCCTCCTTGACCAGCACCTTGATGACCTTGCCCCCCTTCGGGGCCGGCACATCCATGGAGGCCTTGTCGGACTCCAGGGTGATCAGGGTATCCTCGGCGTCGATCACGTCGCCTGCCGACACCGCGATCTCGATGATTTCGACATCCGTGCTGCCGCCGATGTCGGGAACTTTGATGATTTCGCTACTCAAGGTCGCGCTCCTTCCAACTCGTGCCTGGAACAGGCGGGCCCGGGGCCCGCCAGCCACCTGATCAACTGGTCAGCGGATTAGGCTTGTGGGGGTCGATGCCGTACTTCCCGATTGCCTCGCCGACCACCTTGCGGTCGAGCTCGCCGCGGTCGGCCAGGGCCTTGAGTGCGGCCACGGTGACGAAGTAGCGATCGACCTCGAAGAAGTGACGCAGCTTCTCACGGGTGTCGGAGCGACCGTAACCGTCGGTCCCCAGCACATGGAAGTCGGTCGGCACCCAGGCACGGACCTGGTCGGCGAACAGACGCATGTAGTCGGTGGAGGCGATGGCCGGGCCCTGACGTCCCTCCAGGCAGCGGGTGACGTGCGGCTTGACCGGCTCGGCCTCCGGATTGAGGAACGCCTCGCGCTCGAGGCCCAGCGCCTCACGACGCAGCTCGTTGAAGCTGGTCACGCTCCAGATATCGGCGCCGACGCCCCAGTCATCGCGCAGCAGCTCGGCGGCCGCCTCGACCTCGCGCAGGATGGTGCCGGAGCCCATCAGCTGCACGCGGCCCTTGTCGCCCCGGGTCTCGCGCAGCAGGTACATGCCCTTGACGATGTCCTCGGCCGGGACCTCCTCCAGGGCCGGGTGTTCGTAGTTCTCGTTCATCACCGTCAGGTAGTAGAAGCAGTTCTCCTTGTCGGCGAACATGCGCTTCAGGCCGTCCTGGACGATCACGGCGACCTCATGGGCATAGGTCGGGTCGTAGCTGCGGCAGTTGGGAATGGTCGACGACTGGAGATGGCTGTGGCCGTCCTGGTGCTGCAGCCCCTCGCCGTTGAGGGTGGTCCGACCGGCGGTGCCGCCGACGAGGAAGCCCCGCGCCTGCAGGTCGCCGGCGGCCCAGGCCAGGTCGCCGATACGCTGGAAGCCGAACATCGAGTAGTAGACGTAGAACGGCAGCAGCGTCAGGTTGTTGTTGCTGTAGGAGGTGGCCGCGGCGATCCACGCCGACATGGCACCCGCCTCGGAGATGCCCTCTTCGAGGATCTGGCCCTGCTTGTCCTCGCGGTAGAACATGATCTGGCCCTTGTCGACGGGCTCGTACTTCTGGCCTTCCGAGGTGTAGATCCCGAGCTGGCGGAACATGCCCTCCATGCCGAAGGTGCGAGCCTCGTCGGGGATGATCGGCACCACCTGCTTGCCGATCTTCTTGTCCTTCACCAGGCCGTTGAGGATGCGTACGAAGGCCATGGTGGTGGAGATCTCGCGCCCCTTGGAGCCGCCGGTCTGGGAGGCGAAGGTCTTGTCGTCGAGATCGGGGATCTCGAGAGCCTCGAAGTCGCTGCGACGCTGCGGCAGGTAGCCGCCCAGGCGCTCGCGCTGCAGGTGCATGTACTTGAGCTCCGGGGAGTCGTCCTCGGGCTTGTAGTACGGCACCTCCTTGAGCTGCTCGTCGGTCAGCGGAATGCCGAAGCGGTCGCGGAACGTGCGCAGCGCCTCGTATTCCATGGTCTTGACCTGGTGGGCCTCCATGGCCGCCTCGCCGTCGCCACCCCCCATGCCGTAGCCCTTGACGGTGTGCGCCAGGATCACGGTAGGCTTGCCATTGGTGGTGTTGACCGCCTGGTGGTAGGCCGCATAGACCTTGAACGGATCATGACCGCCGCGGTTGAGCTTCCAGATGTCCTCGTCGGACATGTCCTTGACCATCTCGGCGGTTTCCGGGTACTTGCCGAAGAAGTACTCCCGGGTGTAGGCGCCGCCGTTGGCCTTGTAGTTCTGGTACTCGCCGTCGACCGCTTCGTCCATGCGCTTCTGCAGGATGCCCTTCTTGTCCTTCTCGAACAGCGGATCCCACAGGCGGCCCCAGACTACCTTGAGCACGTTCCAGCCGGCACCACGGAACACGCCCTCCAGCTCGTCCATGATCCGCGAGTTACCGCGCACCGGACCATCGAGGCGCTGCAGGTTGCAGTTGATGACGAAGATCAGGTTGTCGAGGTTCTCGCGGCCGGCCAGCGAGATGGCACCCAGGGATTCCGGCTCGTCGCACTCGCCGTCACCCATGAAGCACCAGATCTTGCGGTCGTGCATGTCCCTGAGCTCGCGGGAGTCGAGGTACTTCATCACGTGGGCCTGGTAGATCGCCTGGATCGGCCCGAGCCCCATGGAGACGGTGGGGAATTGCCAGAAGTTCGGCATCAGCCAGGGGTGCGGGTAAGACGAGAGGCCATCGCCGTCGACTTCCTGACGATACTTGTCCATCTGCGCTTCGGTCAGGCGCCCCTCCAGGTAGGCGCGGGCGTAGACGCCCGGCGCTACATGCCCCTGGATGTAGACCAGATCGCCCTCGAAGTCACCGTGGGGGGCACGGAAGAAGTGGTTGAAGCCCACGTCGTAGAGGGTGGCCGCCGACATGAAGCTGGCGATGTGCCCCCCCAGGCCAGGGTTCGCACGGTTGTTGCGGATCACCTGGGCGATGGCGTTGTAGCGGATCAGCGAGCGGATACGCCGCTCCATGAAGAGATCCCCCGGCATCGGCGTCTCGCGGTGCACCGGGATGGTGTTGCGATGCGGGGTAGTCACCGAGAAGGGCACCTGCATGCCATCCCGACGCAGGCGATCGGCCAGGCGGGTCAGCAGGTACTGGGCACGTTCCTCGCCCTCACGATCCAGCACCGATTCCAGGGAATCCAACCATTCCGCGGACTCGATCGGATCGAGATCCTCTCTTGTCTCCAGACTCATAGACGTCTCTCCGAATGACGATGGGGGTGTCGATTGCCCCGCAACCCAGGGGGCATGGGTGTTATCTCTTGTGGAGATGCTGTACACGCCGCACGTCGGGGGTGGTGTAGTAGTTTTACAAGACAGCTCGGCATACCCGCCGCTGATGGCGAAGAAGATACCGTAAACGCCCCTCTCTGCCAATTCAAGGAGACATGGAAATATTTTCCAAAACCATACATCGCGACGCAACACAAGGCATTACGCAAACGTCAAGGCGATGAATTCGACCAAGGACAAGGATTTGTAGCCGAACTACCGTATGAAGCGAACGTGCCATCCAATGGGAACGATCACGACCACCTGTCGCCCCGAACTGCGTAGTCTTTCCAACATTGCCTGCTTAACAGCTGGCGGAAGAAGGCCCAATCGAAGGCCGGGCCGGGATCGCTCTTGCGCAGCGGCGCCACCCGCGCGTGGCTGGTGATGCGACGCCCGGTGAGCGCCGGGTAGGTGGCCAGCAGTTCGGCGGTGGCCACCGCCAGCGCCCGGTACTGGGCCAGCGTATAGGGCGAGACCTCATCGCCCTCCAGCTCGATGCCGATGGAGAAGTCATTCAGGGCGGTGCGCGGCCAGCCGTCGTCGCACCAGTGCGAACGGCCGGCGTGCCAGGCCCGCTCCTCGAAGGGGACGAACTGCACGCACTCGCCGTCACGTCGGATCAACAGGTGCGCCGAGACCCGCAGGTCGGCGATGCCGGCGAAGTAGGGGTGGGCATGCGGGTCGAGGCGGTTGGTGAACAGGCGCTCGATGTGCTCACCGCCGAATTGCCCCGGTGGCAGGCTGATGGAGTGCAGCACCAGCAGCGAGACCTCGCCCTCGGGCCTCGCGTCCCGGTTGGGCGACGGCAACCGCCGTGCAGCTGACAGCCACCCCGCATCGATCGTCATCCCCTTCCCCTGACGTCTTCCGTATGGATTCCCTATAATGAACGCCTCGAACGCTCATCGCACCCCCTTGCCCTGCAAGGACCGCCTCAACCCCGAGAGTGACAGGCCCGCCATGCCTTATCAGGATGCCCCTCTTTATCACCAGAAGCTCGGCGAAGAGATCCGCGACGCCGCCGCCCGTCTGCTGGCCGAGGATGTCGGCCCCGGTGACATCACCGCCCAGTTGATCCCCGACCACCAGTGGGCGAAGGCACGGGTCATCACCCGCGAGGCTGCCGTGCTGTGCGGCGTGGCCTGGGTCGACGAGCTGTTCCGCCGGCTTGACACCACGGTGACCCTGCGGTGGCGCGCCGCGGACGGCGACCGTCTCGAGGCCAATCAGGCCTTCCTCGAGCTCGAGGGCCCGGCGCGCAGCCTGCTGACCGGCGAACGCGCGGCGCTCAACCTGCTGCAGACCCTCTCGGCCACGGCCACCCGCACGCGCCACTACGTGGACCTGCTCGCCGGCACCGGGGTACGCCTGCTGGATACCCGCAAGACCCTGCCCGGCCTGCGTCTGGCGCAGAAGTATGCAGTGATGTGTGGCGGCGGCCACAACCACCGCCTCGGCCTGTATGACGCCTTCCTGATCAAGGAGAACCATATCGCCGCCTGCGGCGGCATCGCCGCGGCGGTCAAGGAAGCGCGCAACATCGCTCGCGACCTGCCGGTGGAAGTCGAGGTGGAAACCTTCGACGAACTCGACCAGGCCCTGGCCGCCGGTGCCGACATCGTGATGCTCGACAACTTCTCGCTCGCCGACATGCGCGAGGCGGTGAGGCGCAATGCGAGCCGGGCCACCCTGGAGGCCTCCGGCAACGTCGACGAGACCACCCTGCGCGCCATCGCCGAGACCGGTGTCGACTGCATCTCCAGCGGCGCCCTGACCAAGGACCTCAAGGCCATCGACCTGTCGATGCGGCTGGTGGACTAAGCCGGTCCATCGAAGTCGATCTCCAAGCGTCTCGGCAGCGGGGCTGATCCGGAGGCAGACCTGCGAGGAGGCGCTGTGAACCCGTCCCTGGGCGCTACCGATTCCTTCCCTGGAATCGGACCTCCTCTCCGGCCTGCCCCCGGCGCCCCTCGGTCATCCTAGTGAACTCACGGAGTTCAGGTCTCGACGGCGGTGAGCGGCTTCTCCAGCCGGCGGCGGCACAGCCGTTCGCCGCCGCGTTCCACCCACTCCTCGCCGAGATCCCGCCAGCCCCGCCGCACCAGGGCATCGGCCAGCATCAGGCTGGCATCGATGCGCATCCGGCAACACCCCTGCTCGAGGAAGAGCCGTTCGGCGTGCACCAGGAGGGTGGTGCCAATGCCGCGCCGGGCCAGCGACGGCCAGACATAGAGGGTAACGACGCGCCCGACGGGAATGTCCAGCTCGGCAAAGCCTACGCAGCGCCCGTCGCAGGTCGCTACCAGCGTGGTGTAGAGCGCCTGCCGCGCCATCCAGGCGCTCGCCTCACGCGGCAGCACGCCGGCCCAGGCCTCGCGCTGGATGACGCTGTAGTGCGCCGCGGCACCCTGCATCACGGCGTGGTGGAAGACCTCCGCCTGGTCGGCGGCGTCCCGGGCTAGGGCCTGACGATAGAGGATGCGCGGCCCGGAGGCACTGGCGGTCTGGCTCATGGCGGTCCTGTCTCGGCGACGTTGTCGGCTGCAGCCTACACAAGGAGAGCGCCGCGGCCAATCCCCTCGCTCGACCCAGGGTGAACGGGCATAATCGCACCATGACCCGTTCACCCTCCTCCCCCACTGCCCCCGACTTTGTGATGACCCCGATCGGCGTCATCGCGAGCGACTATCCGGACAAGTTCGGCATTCCCCGCCAGCCTGGGCTGGCCCCGGCCGCCCGCGCCACCCTGGTGCTTTCGTCCCCCTTCGACGACCCGCTGGCGGTGCGGGGCCTTGCGGCCTTCAGCCACCTGTGGCTGACCTTCGTGTTTCACCACAGCCCTGACCACTGGACGCCTCTGGTGCGTCCGCCGCGCCTCGGCGGCAACGCCAAGACCGGGGTCTTCGCCAGTCGTAGCACCCACCGCCCCAATCGCCTGGGCCTGTCGCTGGTGGAACTCCTCGAGATCGATACCCGCCGCGGAGTACGCCTGGTGCTGGGTGGGTGCGACCTGGTCAGCGGCACCCCGGTGCTCGATATCAAGCCCTACCTGCCCTGGGCCGAGGCGAAGCCCGAGGCGCGCGCCGGCTTCGCCCCCGAGGCCCCACCCCTGCTGCCGGTGACCTTCGCGCCCGAGGCCGAGGCGACCCTGGCGAAGCGCGCCGACGGCGCTTCGCTGCGCGCCCTGATCCACCAGGTGCTGGCCCAGGACCCCCGCCCCGCTTATCACCGGCGCACGCTCGGTGGCGATGACGCCCGGGTCTATGGCGTGCGGCTGCGCGACGTGGATGTGCGCTTTCGGATGGAACAGGCCGGCGAGCCGTCATGGATGCACGTGATCGAACTTGTGACTCTTCGCTGACCAGCGGGGTGGCAGTAGCTGTCCGCCGTCATGAAGTGAGCGTATAGCTGTCTGTCACCTTCTGGTACTGGCTGGGCGAGGCCCCGATATGGCGGCGGAAGAAGCGCGTGAAGTGGCCCTGTTCAGAGAAACCCAGGGATTCCGACAAGTTGCCCAGGGTGCCGGAGCGATTGTCGGACAGGCAGCGGAACGCCATCTGCATCTTGCCGATGTTGGCGAACATCTGCGGTGTCATGCCGGTGTTCTTCTTGAATAGGGTAAAGAAATGCGCCCGGGAAAGGCCGCACTGGCGAGCGATGCCTTCCATGTCCAGTTCCCCTTGGGGATGGTCGAGAATGAACTGGCTCGCCTGGCGAATGCGGGCATCGTAGAAGTCGCTGGCGACACCCACTCGCAGCCTGGCCAGGTGGCGCCAGTCGGAATGTTTCTCGGTAATCCCGATCAGCAAATCAAAAAGCAGCTCTTCCAGCCTGTCCTGAGGCACCAGCCCGAAGGAGAACATGGCGTCGATCAGCAGGTCGGCATGATCCCGCATGCGGGGGGTGAGTTCGATGCAGGGGCTGGAGAAGAAGTCGGGTCGGCCACTCAGTGCCAGTCCACGCTGCAAGGCCGCCAGCCAGCTCGGCTCGATGTAAAGGGCCAGGATCAGGGTGTCGGCGGCACCACTCTGGTGATCGTAGAAGTGCGGCTCCCAGGCGTTGATGAGCACCGCCGTCCTGTCGGTCAGCGGCAGCCGGCGGTCGCGCACCGAGAAGTAGGTATCCTCCCCGGAGACCTTGAGCAGTACATGGCATTCGGAATGGGCGTGAGGCACCAGCGACTCGTCCATGTCCAGCAGGGCAACGCGACCAAACTCGCCATGCAAGATGCGGTGGGCACTCGACATGACGTCCTCGTCAGTGGAAGTGTAAGGGCATGCTGGTACAAGCCAGCGTACCATCTCTTACCCGCGCACCGGCCACAGCCAGACCAAAGTCGCATGGCGAGTCACTCAGAGGCCACTACGCCCTTCCCTGCCCAGACCAGATCCACTGGCCGGTCCACATCCTGCACGACGCCCGGGTCCTGAACCTCGATCTCGATACAGGCATCCCGATGCCGCCGCACCACACTGCGGGCTCCCTCGTCGCCGGTCAGCTGCTCGAGCGAGCCCCAGAAACACCGACCGAACAGCACCGGGTGCCCACCCTGCCCCCGGTAGAAGGGCCGCACGATCGCCCGATCACTAGCCCTTGAGCACAATAGGGCAAAGGTGTCCTCGCTCAACCAAGGCATATCGCCCAGCATCACCGCCACCGCAAGGGCTTGGCTCTCGGCCCTCAGCGCATGAATGCCGGCGGCGAGGCTGGCTCCCATGCCCTGTTCTGCCGTCTCGGCAACAATAGTGCCAATATCCTTGGCAATGCCCAGATGGACGGGATCGTCCCCGATGCCCAGCACCACCCGGATCTCGCCGAAATGTGGCCGGAGAGTCGCCAGCGTGGCGGCCAGCAGCGGCCCACGCTGTGGCAGGTGCGCCAGGCGCTTGTCGTTGCCGAAGCGGCGCGCCCGACCGGCCGCCAATACCAGGGCAACGACGGCGTCAGAGGGCATCGCGGGCTTTCCCGTGGTAGACCCGCACGATATCGGCCACCACGGCCAGGGCGATCTCGGTCGGGGTCTTGCTGCCGAGATCGAGGCCGATCGGCATGTGGATGCGATCGATATCGGCCTGGGACAGCCCCCCGGAACGCAGCAGCCGTGTGGCGCGGGCATCCGAGGTCCGGCGCGAGCCCATCACGCCGATATAGAAGGCCTCGGTACGCACTGCCTCGATCATGGCCAGATCATCAATGCGCGGATCGTGGGTCAAGGCCACCACCGCGGTTGCCGCATGGCAGCCCCCGGCGGCGATGAAGGCCGACGGCAACTGCGGCACCACCGTCACCCCATCGATACTGAACCCTTCGCGCATTTCCGGGCGAGGGTCACAGACGATCACCTCGTGGCCCAACGCCTGGGCGAAGCGAGCACAGGCCTCGGCCACCGGCGAGAGGCCGGCCAGCAGCAGGCGCAGCACGGGGCCGATACGGATGTCGACGGACACGGGCCGGCGCACCACGCATGGCCCCTCGACAACGTCATCATCGCGAGCCTGAAAGGTGCCGGCCTCGACATCAACACACCGCACCAGCCGGCGCTGCCCCTGCAGGGCCTGGTACAGCACCTCGAGGTGCGCCAGCCAGGCGGCGCCGGGGGCACGGTACTCGATCATCACCTCTAGCACGCCGCCGCACGGCAGGGCGAACCGCTGGCGCTCCTCCCGGCTCTCGCCGTAGCGGCGAAGTGTCACCGGTCGATCAAAATCACCGGCGGCGAGGCGCTCGAGGAAAGCTTCCTCGATGCAGCCACCGGACAGCGAGCCGACATGATGCCCATCGCGCCGGGCGACGAGCATTGCGCCCGGCGCCCGGGGTGCCGACCCGTAGGTCGCCAGCACCGTGCACAGCCAGATCGGGTGGCCGTCGCGGACCCAGGCCAGTGCCTGGGTGATCACCTGATGATCGAGGTCACGCATCGCTCCGCCCCCTCTTGGCTACCGATGGTGCAGCCGCGTTCAATCGGCCACCTGGGTCGTCTCGGTGTCGGGATCCAGCGTCTTCTCGCCCAGCAGCAGGGAGACAGCGATACCGCAGACCAGTGCCCAGAAGGGGGCACTGATCCCCAGCAGGCTGATGTTGCTCATCGCCACCACCAGCGCCACGAAGGCACCGATCTGGTGGCCACGATGGCGGGAGAAGGCATGCTGGAAGGCTGCCAGCAGCACGCCGATCATTGCCAGACCGGCCACGCTGCCGATCAGGGCACTGGGCAACGCCAGGATGAAGGGCACCGCCGCACCGGCAAAGAGGCCGAAGGCACAGAACAGCACGCCATTTACCAGGGTGGCACCATAGCGGGCGCTCTTGTCGTCGCCGGCCTGCTCGGAGGAGCAGATGGCGGTCATCGGCCCGGCGATGTTGGCGTTGTGGCCGCCGAGGAGGCCGGCGAGCATGCCACCGATGCCACTGATAATGGTCATGGCATTAACCGGGGGACGGTACTCCTCGGCCAGCAGCACCCCGGTGGCCTGGGCATTCTCGGCCCCGATCACCAGTGCCGCCAGCGGCACGGAGATGGCCAGGAAGGCACCCAGGGTGAAGCTCGGTGCGGTGAACTGCGGCGCGACGAAGGCGATGTCCACGTCGGCAGGCTGGACTGCGCCCATCACGAAGGCCACACCGAGTCCCACCACCGCCGCCACCAACACCGGTGGCACCGCCTTGATGAAGCGCGAGCTGAGGAAGAAGGCCACCACCGCCGTGCCGGCGATCCAGGGGGCGGCCCCCACCGAGTTCACCGCGCCGATGCCGAAGCGGATCAAGGCGCCGGCGATCATCGCCATGACGATCGGCATCGGCAGCCAGCGCATGATGCGCCCGACCACCCCGCTGATGCCCAGCGCCAGCACAATCGCCCCACTCATGATGAAGGCGCCGACCGCCTCGTTGAAGGGAATCGTCGCCAGAGCGGCGATCATGATCGCCGCCCCGGGAATCGAGTAGGCGCCGGTGATCGGCTGACGATAGCGCAACGCCATGATCAGGCTGATCAGGCCACCGAGAAAGTAGATGGCAAACAGCCAGGCCACCGTTTGGCCATTGCTCAGATTGCCGGCCTCGGCAGCACTGATCACGATCAGCGCCGGCCCCGAGCAACCGAACAGTGCGGCGACGGTGCCAGCACTGATCGACTTGGCCGTGAAGACCCGGGTCAGGTCCTTGAGCAGCGGACGCTTGGCGCCCACGACTGCACCCGGCGTGGGGCTGACCCCGTTGTTGTCGTGTGCTTGCATGGTATCTCTCCTGGGGTTGTTGTTATGTCATGGGGTACGGGTCATTCACCGGTGAAGTCGGCCCGGCGCTTGGCATGGAAGGCCTCGACACCCTCACGGAAATCGCTGGAGGTGCGCAACCGGCTGTAGCAGTGGCCTTCCATCTCGATGGCCACTGACAGCGGGGCATCCTCGTTGTCGTTGATCAGGCGCTTGGCGGTGCGCTGAGCGAGCGGCGAAAAGCCGCGCAGTTCATCCACCAGCGCCTGGGTAGCGCTCTCCAGCTGGTCATCGGGCACGCACTCGGTGGCGATACCCCACGCCAGTGCCTGGGCGCCGTCGATGCGCTTGGCGCGCATCACCATGTGCTTGGTCCGGGCGATGCCGATGATCTTCTGCAGGCGGGCCGAGCCTCCGGAACCCGGGATCTGCCCCAGTTTCTGCTCCGGCAGGGCATAGAGGGTCGTCTCGGAGGCGATGCGGAAATCGCAGGCCAGCGACAGCTCGAAGCCGACGCCGAAGGTGTAGCCACGGTTGGCGGCGATCACCGGCTTCGAGCAGCGCGCCGGGGCGGCCACGTTGGCGGCCAGTCTCGAGACATGTTCGGGCGAGGCCTCGAGGAACCCCTTGATGTCGCCACCACTGGAGAAGTGTTCGCCCTCGGCGCGCAGCACGATCACGCGCACACCGTCATGGGCATCCAGCGCCTCGAACACGCGGCGCAGCTCGTCGCGCTGGGGCATCGAGATCACGTTGAGCGGTGGACGGCCGAGGATGATGTCGGCGCGCTCGGCCTCGGCGTCGACCTGGACCCTGAAGCCGTCGAAGTCGCTGGCCAGGATGGCGTTCACGTCGGTGGTAGTCATGTCTTGGTTCCTTGTCGGTTTGCTGGTCAGTGGGGTTGTGCGCTGGGGGTATCCTGTTCGCGCAGCACGCGGCGCAGGATCTTGCCCACGGGGGACTTGGGAATCTCATCGACGAAGACGTAGCGCCGCGGGCGTTTGAAGCGGGCCAGGCCGGAATCGACGCAGTGCCGGTCGAGTTCGCCCTCGTCGATGGTCTGTCGGGCCTTGACGAAGGCGGTGACCACCTCGCCCCACTGCTCGTCGGCCAGCCCCACCACCACGACCTCTTCCACCTGGGGGTGCACCGAGAGCACATTCTCGATCTCCACCGGGCTGACGTTCTCGCCGCCGGTGATGATCAGGTCATCGACCCGGCCGGTGACGAACAGGTCGCCGTCGGCGTCGAAGTAGCCGGTGTCGCTGGTGAAGTACCAGCCCTCCTTGAGCGCCTTGCGGTCGGCATCGGGGCGGTGCCAGTAGCCCTGGAAGGCCTCGTCGCCCGCCATGTCGGCGATGATCTCGCCCTCCTCCCCCACGCCCAGGATCTCGTCCGGCGACTCGGCGCCCACCCTGACCACCCGGATGCGCTGGTTGAGCGACGGCCGACCCGATGAACCCGGCTTGTCACTGGCCCGCTGGTCGATGGTGAAGGTATAGATCTCGGAGCTGCCGTAGTGGTTGACGAACAGGCTGGGCTGGAAGGCCTCCTGAACCCGGGCCATCAGCCCCGCACTCATCGGCGCGCCGGCGAAGCCCAGCTTGTCGACGCTGGCCACCCGTGACGGTGAGAACTCGGGGTGCTCGATGAGCATGTGGTAAAGGGTCGGCACCAGGTAGAGGTTGGTCACGCCCTCACGCGCGATGGAGTCCAGCGTCGCCGCGGGATCGAACTTCGGAACACAGACGAAGTGGCCGTCGATCAGTGCCATCGACAGCAGCGAGCGCACGCCCATGGTGTGATAGAGCGGCATCACGCCGAGGGTGCACTCGTCGTGGCGATAGAGGTTCTGGGCCACATGGGCCAGCGCTGCGGCCCGCTCGGCGCGATGCAGGCGTGGCACGCCTTTGGGCTTGCCACTGGTACCCGAGGTGTAGAGCATCAGCGAGACATCCTCGGCGCCGGCACGCAGCACCAGCTCACCGTCCACACCGAGCAGGGCGTCGAAATCATGGGCGCCGATGTCCTCGACCCCTCCGGCAGTGATGCGCGGCAGCCGCTGTGCCTCGGGACAGCCGTTCACCGCTTCGGCCACCGAAGCGTCATAGGCGAGTGCCTTGACCTCGGCATCCTCGATGCAATAACTCAGATCCCGGGCCGTGGATCGCCAGTTAAGGGGGGCGACCACGATCCCGGCGAATTGGCAGGCCCAGTGCAGGGTCGCCATCTGCCAGCGGTTCTGCATCACCACCAGCAGACGATCCCCCTTGGCCAGGCCCATCGCTTCGAGGCTCCTCGCCATGCTCTGGATATCGGCGAACCATTCGGCATAGGTCTTGCGTAGCTCGCCATCGGAAATGGCGATCGCCCGAGGGCGACGCTCCACCGAGGCGAGAAAACTGCGACCAAGATCAAACATCGTTGTTCTCCTGTTGACTGTCAGGCACGGCCGCCTCGCGGCGCGTCCGGGCCACTTCGAGTACCGCCTGGACCATGCCGGTATAGCCGGTGCAACGGCACAGATGCCCCGACAGCATGTCGCGCACCTGGGCCTCGCTAGGGTCGGCCTCACGGCCCAGGAACTCCTCGCAGGACATCAGAATTCCTGCGGTGCAGAAGCCGCACTGCAGGGCGTGATGACGCCGGAAAGCCTGTTGCAGATCGGAAAGGCCCCCGCCTCCTGCCAGCGACTCGACGGTGTCGAGCCGTCGCCCCTCGGCCTGTACCGCGAGCATCAGGCAGCTGCGGCTGGCGCGTCCGTCGACGCGCACCGTGCAGGCCCCGCACACGCCGTGCTCGCAGCCCACGTGGGTGCCGGTGGCCCCCAGCTCGTGGCGCAGGAAGTCACACAGCTGGGTACGAGGCTCGGCGTAGCCGCTGCGCTCACGCCCATTGAGGGTCAGGGTCACACGAATGCGCTGGTCAGCCCTGGCGTGCATGGGCGATCTCCTCGTCACTTGGCCCGCCGGCGATCAACTGCCGGCCGAGCTCACGGATCAACTGGCGGCGATAGGCCGCCGTGGCATGGGCGTCGTCCTCGGCGCCCAGGGACCAGGCGAGGACGTTGAGGGCCTCGCTCGGGTCATCGTGGCGGGCGAACTCGCGACTCACTGGGCGGTCGGCGACGCCGCCCACGCCGAGGGTGACGTGGTCGCTGTCGATCACCGCCGCCAGCGCGACGATCGCGAAGTCGCCATGGCGCATGGCCACTTCGTGGAAGCGGTACTCCGCGCCCGGCCTCGCCAGGGGAAAACGCACCTCGGTGATCAGCTCGTCGGGGTGGCGGTCGGTGGTCAGTACGCCCTGGAAGAAGTCTCTCGCCAGGACCCGGCGCGACTTGCCGCGCCTGTTCTCGAGCACCACCTCGCCACCCAGGGTGGTCAGACACAGCGGCAGCTCGGCGCTGGGATCGGCGTGGGCGATCGAGCCGCACACCGTGCCGCGGTTACGGGTCTGCCAATGGCCGATCCAGGGCATCGCCTGCGCCAGCAACGGGACCGCCTCGGCGAGACCGGGGTACTCGAGCAGCTCGGCCTGGGTCATCCCGGCCCCCACCGCCAGATGATCGTCGCGACGCTCGATATAGTGCAGGTCCTCGATACCCGCGATATCGATCAGCCGCTTAGGCTGGGCCAGGCGCATGTTGAGCACCGCCATCAGCGACTGGCCCCCGGCGATCAGCCGAGCGTCGTCCCCAGCCTCATGCAGTAGTTCGCAGGCCTCGCGACGGCTCGCCGGGCGCAGATAATCGAAAGCAGCGGGTTTCATGAGCGCCCTCCCCGGCCGGCGAACAGGGTCTTGAGGCGCTGCCACAGCGACAGCCGTGGTGCGGCGCCGCCCATGCGCTGGGCCAGGCGCGCGAAGATCTGGCCGATGATCATCCGCGAGGCGCTTTGCAGCATGCGCCCACCCACCGAGGCGACCTTGCCGCCCACGGTGGCGTCGTAGTCATAGTCGAGTCGCGTCTGGCCGCCCTCGATCTCGGTCAGCCGAATTCGCGCACTGCCCTCCGCCGAGCCCATGGCGCTGGTGCCGGCCCCGGAGAGCCGCAGACCGTGCGGTGGGTCGAGATCGGAGAGCGCCACCCGCGCATCGAAGCGCGCTCGGATCATCCCCACGCCGACGGTGACATCGGCGTGGTAGGCGTTCTCGCCGGTGAGTTCCAGGGCATGGCAGCCAGGGATGATCGCCTGCAGGGTCTCGGGATCGAGCAGGGTGTCGAAGACCGCCTGAGGACTGCCCGGCAGCGTCACCGAGTCGCTGGCAGTGAGCCGCGAGCCGCCACCGGCTGCGGGAGCCGTCTGATCCTCGCCCACTCCTTGGGGGCGCGGAGGCTCCTCGATGCCGATCAGAGCGCGTACCTTGGACGGCGTCAGCGGCAGCTCGATATCCGCCATGCCCAGCGCGTCGGCCACGGCATTGGCGATGCACACCGGGGTGCTCATATTGTTGCCCTCGCCGACTCCCTTGGCCCCCAGCGGCGTGAACGGCGACGGCGTCTCCCTGTGCAGGATCCTTGGTTCAGGCACCTCGACGCTGGTCGGTACCAGGTAGTCGGCGAAGGTGCCGGACTGGAAGCTGCCATCGTCGCCGTAGGCAAACTCCTCCATCAGTGCCGCCCCCAGTCCCTGGGCGAAGGCTCCGCGCACCTGGCCATCGACCAGGTCAGGATTGAGCAGGCGGCCGGCGTCATGGAGGGTGACATAGCGGTCGAGTCTCACCTTGCCGGTGATGCGGTCGACCTCCACGCCGCAGTAGTCGAAGATGAAACCGTAGCAGAGCGAGCTGTTGATACGATCGTCATCATCCGGCGCCTCGAGCTGGGGCGGCGACCAGAAGGCCGTCTCGCGCAGTCCGCCCGGCTCGCCCTCGGGCAGGGTGCCCGGCGCCCAGTGCGTGGCACCGGCCAGGCGGCCAAAGGGCATCGTCAACTCACTATCGACCACCCTCACCTGCCCTTCGGCGAAGCGGATGTGGGCGGCCTCCACCTGCCACTGGGCGGCGGCGATGCCGGCCAGGCGATCGCGCACCTTCACCGCCGCCTGGTAGACGGCCCCGGCCACGGCGCCGGAGAAACGGCTGGAGTAGTTGCCCGAGGCGATCGACCAGGCGTCCTTACCGGTATCGAGTTCGACATTGACACGGATCGACTCCAGCGGCACCCCGAGCACCTCGGCGATCACCTGGGCCACCACGGTGCGATGCCCCTGCCCCTGGGGTGTCGAGGAGACATGAGCGCTGATGTCTCCCAGCGGCCCCACGCTGATCGTCGCGGTGCTGACCGCCCCGTTCTTGGGGCCGGCCCTGCGCCGTTCCTCGGGCGTCATGGCGGTGGTGATGTAGCCCATGTTGGAGATGGACGGCTCCACCGCCACGGTGTAGCCGATGCCATAGAGCCCCCCCTCGCGGCGTGCCGCCGCGCGGCGCGCCAGCAGCTCGTCCAGTCCGCCGTCACGAATACCCTGCTCTACCGAGGCGGGATAGTCGCCTGAGTCGAGCAACGCCCCGGCCGCGGCACGGTAGGGGAAACTCCCGGAAGGCACCAGGTTGCGGCGGATCACCTCGAGAGGGTCCAGCTCGAGCTCCACGGCGATGCGCTGCATCAGCCGTTCGAGGGCGAAGTACACCTGGGGGCCGCCGAAGCCACGGTTGAGCCCCGTGGGCGTCTTGTTGGTCAGCGCGACGCGGTTGCGCACGGCGAGATGCTCGATGGCGTAGGCGCCGGTGAGGTTGCCGTGCATGCGATAGAAGGTGGCCGGTTCGGGGGCACGCAGGTAGGCCCCGCAATCGTCGACCTGGTCCCAGTGCAGCGCGGTGACACGGCCGTCATGGGTCACCGCGGCCTCGATTTCCGTCACTCGATTGGTGGCCGAGGAGGCCCCCTGCAGGTGCTCGAGGCGATCCTCCACCCACTTGACCGGGGCGCCGGCCTTGCGCGCGGCCAGGCCCATCATCACCACATAGGGAAAGACCCCCTGTTTGATGCCGAAGCTGCCGCCGGATTCCGGCGGAGTGCGCAGGCGCAGGCGGTTGCCGGGGACCTTCAAGGCGCGAGTCATCACCGAGTGCAGCGCATAGGGCCCCTGGAAGTTGGAGAGCACGTCGTAGCTGTCGCTGGAGGCGTCATAGTCGGCGATGACCACGTAGCACTCCATCGGCGTACAGGAGCTGCGCGGCACGCGCACCTTGAGCGCGACGCGGCGCTCGGCCTCGGCGAAGGCCTGCTCGGGGTCGCCGTAGCGAAAGTGGCGCTCGCTGACCACGTTGCTGCCGACTCCCTCATGGAGCAACGGGGCGCCTGCTGCGATGGCCGCCTCGGTATCCACCGCGACGGGCAGCGTCTGGTAGTCGACGCGGATGGCGTCGAGGGCATCCTCGGCGAGGTAGCGACTCTCGGCCATCACCACGGCGAGCGGCTCGCCGACATAGCGCACCTTGTCGACGGCCAGGCACCAGTGCTCCATGGGCTGGCGCACGCCGACGGGAAAGGGGGCCGCCCAGCGCTTGACGTCCTCGCCGGTCAGGACGGCATGCACGCCGGGCATGGCCAGCGCCGGCGAGGCGTCCAGGTCGACCAGCCGGGCATGGGCATGGGGGGAACGCAGCACGGCGGCATGCAGGGTGCCCGGCGCAACCGCCAGATCGTCGGCATAGCGACCACGCCCCCGCAACAGGGCATCGTCCTCGACGCGCGGCTGTCGTCGGCCAATCTGGCCCGACTGCCCCTCCCGCATGGTTGGCTCGAAAGCGTTCATTCACCTCTCCACGATGGCCGTGTCGGAATCGGTTGCCATCTAGCGAAGAGTCTATGGAGCGGTGCGTCGCTCGGCCTTGCCCGGCGGGCTGGAGTTTGGCCCTGGCATCGGCTGATTTACCCGAGAGTCTGAATTGCGACCAAAGGATAAGGGGTTGAAACCGACTCAACAGACGCCGTCAGAATGCAGGAAGGCGGCCCAAGGGCCGCCTTCCTGTCATGACGCTGGAGTGCTTCATCAGCAGCTGGCTGACTCAGTCAAAGTCGACGCCGATGCGCCGCCCGACCTCCTCGTAGGCCTCGATCACCCCACCCAGGCCCTGGCGGAAGCGGTCCTTGTCGAGTTTCTCGCGGGTCTTCGCGTCCCACAGCCGGCAGCCGTCCGGCGAGAACTCGTCGCCGAGCACGATCTGGTCCTTGAACAGGCCGAACTCCAGCTTGTAGTCGACGAGCAGCAGGCCGCCCTCGGCGAACAGCGCCTTGAGCACCTCGTTGACCCGGAAGGTCAGCGCCTTCATCTCGGCGAGCTGCTCGGGCGTGGCCCAGCCGAAGGTCTCGGCCAGCGACTCGTTGATCATCGGGTCGTGCAGGGCATCGTTCTTGAGGAACAGCTCGAAGGTGGGCGGGGTGAGCTCCTGGCCCTCCGCCACGCCGAGGCGCTTGACCAGGCTACCGGCGGCGAGGTTGCGCACCACGCACTCCACCGGGATCATCGTGAGCTTCTTGACCAGGCTCTCGGTGTCGGAGAGCAGGCCATCGAAATGGGTGGGAATGCCGGCCGCCTGGAGCTTGCCCATGATGAAGGCATTGAACTTGTTGTTGACCATGCCCTTGCGCGCCAGCGACTCCATGCGCTCGCCGTCGAAGGCGCTGGTGTCGTCGCGGAAGTGCAGGACCAGGCGGTCCGGGTCGTCGGTGGCGAAGACCGACTTGGCCTTGCCGGCGTAGAGTTCTTGGCGCTTTTCCATGGGAGCCTCCACAGGCTGCGAATACGAGAGAGTATGGGAAATCAGCCGATCGCCTGCCACGCCAGGCCGGTGTCCTGGGCGGCGATCATCAGCCGTGATTCGTCGCCGTCGAGCAGCGGCACCAGGGCCTCCAGCGCCAGCTCGGGGCGGTTGTTGTGCTCGGACAGGTGCGAGCAGACGATGCGCTGCAGACGATCGAGCCCCAGCCGCGCCAGCAGGGCCGCCGCCTGGGCATTGGCCAGGTGGCCCCAGTCGCCCCCCACCCGCCGCTTGAGTCGCGGTGGGTAGGGCCCCTCGGCGAGCATGCGCACGTCGTGGTTGCACTCCAGTATCAGGGCGTCACAGCCAGCGAAGGCCTGGACGACATGGTCGGTGGGGTGGCCGAGGTCGGTGAGCACGCCGAGACTGCGCCCCCCGGCATGGAAGCGGAACTGCACCGGCTCGCGGGCGTCGTGGGGCACGGTGACCGGATCGATGGTGAGCCCCTTGATGGCGAAACGGGCCTGGGGCGTGAGCCAGTGGCGGCCGGGCAGCTCGCCGAGCCGCCCCGAGGCCCAGGTGCCCGGGGTCAGGTAGACCGGCACGCCGTGGCGGCGGGCCAGGGGGCCGACCCCGCGCACATGGTCGCCGTGCTCATGCGTTACCAGCACCGCATCGAGCTGGCGCGGATGCAGACCGAAAGCGGCCAGTCGGCGCTCGGTCTCGCGCAGCCCGAAGCCGCAGTCGACCAGCAGGTGGGTCTCGCCGTCGCTGACCAGGGTCGCGTTGCCCTTGCTGCCGCTGCCCAGGGAGCCGAAACACAGCGTCCCGGCGGGTGGACACGACTCGGCCACCCGGTCCCCCATCAGCGCAGCAGGCCCGAGACCCGCTCGAGCAGCTCGCGCTGGTCCGCGGGAGTGAAGGCCCGCTCGCTGGCGTTCTCGGCCCGCAGCACGGTCTGCTCGGGGCCGGCGGACTCCAGCACCAGGCGGATCTGCTGGGACATCTGGCGCACGTCGGGGCTGAAGATGATCTGCAGCGGGTTACGATCGCGTTCGCTCTGGGTCATGTAGCTGATCAGGAAGTCGTGGGCAGCGGGGTCGCTGTCGAGCAGCTCGCGGCGCTCCTCCACGGTGAAGTCCTGCTGCAGCTGATGGCTGAGTTCGGCCCAGGTGCGATCGATGTCCAGCGGCACCAGCACCCGCCACGCGTCGCCCTGCTGCTCGAGGCGCAAGCGTTCCTCGCCGGCCAGGCGCTGAGCGGCCAGCGACGAGGAGCTGGCCGAGGCGCTGCGCGCGCCGAAGAACCGTTCCATCTCCTCGAGGCAGGTTGCCACCGCGGCACCGTTGCGGTCACAGCGCACCTCGCTGTCGCCGGCACGCAACCCCTGGCGCACGCTGAGCCGCGCCTGGGGAGTCTCGAGCACACCACGCGAGCTGTCACTGGTGGTCACCTGCAGGCCGCGGGTACGGGCGAAGTCCTCGAGCTGGGGCCAGACCGTGCCGGGGTCGGCCCCGACGACTAGCCAACTGTCGCGGCCGATGTCGCGGCGCTCGACGAAGTCACGCTCGGCCGCGCGGCCTGCCGCCAGCGGCTGGGGACTCGGGGCACTGAAACGGCCATCCGGCGCCCGGAAGGAGCCCGCCGCCTCGGGTACCGGCATGGCGTCCCGGTAGCGATTGGGGTTGCGCGTCTCGGGCAGGATCAACGGCGTGCTGCCGCTGGCTTCCGCGTAGTCGATGTTGCGGTCGTGATAGTAGCCGTCGCGGGCACAGCCGGCCGTGGCCAGGGCAATGGCCGCCACCAGCGGCATCCATTTCAGCGCAGAGTTCATGCGGTTACCTTGCAAAGGGTTGTCCAGGTTCCAGCACCCGAGCACCGGTCAATCGTCGATCAGGCCGGCCAACTGCAGGGCCTCGCCGATGGTGGAGTGATACTTCTCGGACAGCCATGTCAGCGGCAGACGGATGCCGGGCTCGATCAAGCCCATGCGGTGCAGCGCCCACTTGACGGGGATGGGATTCGACTCGATGCCGAGGTTGGTGTGCAGAGGCATCAGTCGGGTGTTGATCTGATGGGCCTTGTCGGCGTCGCCGGCAACGGCGGCGGCGCACAGCTCATGCATCGCCCGGGGGGCAACGTTGGCGGTCACCGAGATGTCGCCATGCCCCCCCATCAACATGAAGTCGCAGGCGGTGCCGTCGTCGCCGGAGTAGAGCATGAAGTCGCTGCCCTTGAGGCGTGCGATCAGGTCCTCGGCGCGCTCCAGGTTGCCGGTGGCATCCTTGAGCCCGATGATGTTGTCGACCTCGGTGAGGCGCAGCACCGTCTCGTTGTAGAGATCCGAACAGGTGCGCCCCGGCACGTTGTAGAGGATCACCGGTAGCCGACTGCCCTCGGCCACCGCCTTGAAGTGCTGGTAGAGGCCTTCCTGGGTCGGCTTGTTGTAGTAGGGGCACACCGACAGGCAGTAATCGGCCCCTACCTCACTGGCGTAGCGGGCCAGCTCGACGGCCTCGGAGGTGGCGTTGGCGCCGGTACCGGCAATCACCGGGATACGCCCGCCGACCTCCTCCACCACCGCGCGAATGACGTCGAAATGCTCGGCGAAGGACATGGTGGTGGGCTCGCCGGTGGTGCCGGCGGCGACGATGCCGTCGGTGCCGTTGTCGAGGTGGAAGCTCACCAGGCGGCGCAGCGCCTCCCAATCGATGTCGCCATTGACCTTCATCGGCGTCGCCAGGGCGACGATACTGCCAGTGATCATCCTCACATTCCTCTCGATACGACTACGCGATACGACTACGCGATACGACTGCTGCGTCTGCCATCCCCCACGCGCCGTGAAACGGTGGCACCGATGCCAGGGGGGGTAGAGGGTAGATGGTACTCAGGCGATCAAAGCCTGTACAGCACGGGCAGGCGAGACTTTACAGCACGGCCGCGGTTGCGTGTAATCGGTAGCCACTCTTCCGTCGACAAAGGAGCCATTCATGAGCGTCAGCATCGGCCAGCCCGTGCCCGACTTCACCGCCAGCGCCACCGGCGATACCACCGTGAGCCTCTCCGGATTGCAGGGCCGTCAGGTGGTGGTCTACTTCTACCCCAAGGCCAGCACCCCGGGCTGTACCACCGAGGGTGGCGACTTCCGCGATCACAAGGCGGCCTTCGACGCCGCCAATACCGTGATCCTTGGCGTCTCCCGCGACGGCCTCCGCGCCCAGGAGAACTTCAAGGCCAAGCAGGGCTTCAATTTCGCGCTGATCTCCGACCAGGACGAGACCGTCTGCCAACTGTTCGATGTCATCAAGCTCAAGAAGCTCTACGGCAAGGAGCACCTCGGCATCGAACGCAGCACCTTCCTGATCGACGCCGAGGGCAAGCTCGCCCGGGAGTGGCGCGGGGTCAAGGTGCCCGGCCATGTCGAGGAGGTGCTGGAGGCCGCCAGGGCGCTGCACGCCGCGTCCTGACCCCCTCCCCCACCGCCCTGCACCGGGCGGTGGCCCTCACTTCTCGGCCAGCGGCTCCTCCGCCTCCTGCTGCTTGTGCTGCTTGATGCCCCGGGGCCAGGCATAGACCAGCGCCTTGAGCAGGGTCGCCAGCGGAATGGCGAAGAAGATGCCCCAGAAGCCCCAGATCCCGCCGAAGAACAGCACCGCCACGATGATCGACACGGGGTGCAGGTTGACCGCCTCGGAGAACAGGATCGGCACCAGCACGTTGCCGTCCAGCGCCTGGATGATGCCGTAGGCGATCACCACGTAGACGAACTCGTTGGTCATGCCGAAGTGGAAACCGGCCACCGCCGCCACCGGCAGGGTGGCCACGGCGGCCCCGATGTAGGGCACCAGCACCGAGAACCCCACCAGCACCGCCAGCAGGGCCGAATAGGGCAGGCCGAAGAAGGCGAAGGTCAGGAAGGCCACGGTGCCGACGATGATGATCTCGATGAACTTGCCGCGCACGTAGTTGGCGATCTGGTCGTCCATCTCCTGCCAGATGCGGGTCATCAGGGTGCGCTTCTGGGGCAGCAGCGAGAGCATGAAGCCCACCAGCGTGTCACGATCCTTGAGCATGAAGAACACCAGGATCGGCACCAGCACCAGGTAGATGATCAGCCCCAGGACGTTGCCCAGCGACGCCAGCGACAGGGTCAGGGCGCGCTGACCGAACTGGGTCATCTCGCGCCCGGCGACGCCGATCCAGTTCTGGATCTGATCCGGCGTCACCAGGTTGGGGTAGCGCTCCTGCATCTCATCCAGCAGTTGCTGGCCGCTGGCGAACATGCGCGGTGTCTCCTGCACCAGGCTGACGAGCTGGTTCCAGATCAACGGCAGGAGAATGAAGGCCAGCGCCAGCAGCATGCCGAGGAAACCGAGGAACACCAGCGTCACCGCCAGCAGGTGCGGCGCACCGCGGCGCTCCAGCCAGCTCACCGCCCCCTGCAGCAGGAAGGCGATCACCAGGGAGGTAAAGAAGGGCGCGAGCATCCGGCCGAGCCAGATCACCACGGCGAAGCCCAGCACCAGCACCACCAGCAGGATCACCGCCTCCTCGTCGGAGAAGTAGTGGTCGATCCAGCTCTTGAAGACCGCCCGCAGGGTCATGAGGGGTGCTCCCCGCCCTTGCGGATCCAGTAATGAAAGACGTCGCCACGCTCCTCCCTGGCCGGCATCTCGTGGATGCTCTGCTCGATGAAGGTCTCGAAGTCGCGCCAGGAACCGGCGTCGGTGGCCATCACCTCGAGCAGTTGGCCGGGCTCGAGGCGGGCCAGTGCCTGCTTGGCCTTGAGCAGTGGCAGGGGGCAGGGAAGACCGCGGGCATCGAGCACATCATCAGGTTGCACAGCCATGTTGTCTCCCGGGAGAATGCATTCAGGGGATGCCGGGCGTCAGGCAGGACGCCGCTCGACATGGAACCCATGGAGATTTAAAGGCACTTTACGGGCCGAATCAATGTCGGAGAGTAACTCCCGCCGCCTGCCCCGCCGGATAAAGAGGATGGCCATGCCCCGGATCGTCACAACCTGCCTCGCCGTCTGCGTGCTGAGCCTCGCGTTCGCCCAACCCGCCACCGCCCAATGGATCGACGACCGCTCGAGCGGCGACTACGGCCTGCCTAGCCTGGCCGGCAGCAGCCAGGCGGCCAGCGGCGAGGAGGCTCGCCTGGGCCGCGCCTGGCTCAGGCAGTTCCGCGCCCGCGCCCCGGGCTGGGACGATCCCATCGCCCAGGAGTACGTGGAGTCGCTGGTCACCCGACTGCTGCCCCACAGCGGCCTGGTCGACACCAACACCCTCGTCACCCTGGTCGAGAGCCGCATGCTCAACGCCTTCGCCGTGCCGGGCGGGGTGATCGGCGTCAATGCCGGCCTGTTCGCCTTCGCCGACGAGGAGGCCGCGCTGGTCTCGGTACTCGCCCACGAGCTCGGCCACCTCTCCCAGCGCCACTACACGCGCGGCCAGGCCCGCGCGGAGCAGACCCAGATCCCCGCCATGGCCGCCATGCTGGCCGGCATGCTGATCGCCGCCGGCGGCGGCGGTGATGCCGGCATCGGCGTGGCCATGGGCTCCCAGGCGGCCTTCATCCAGGACCAGCTCGCCTACTCCCGGCGCTTCGAGCAAGAGGCCGACCGCATCGGCCTCCAGGCCATGGCCCAGGCCGGCTACGACCCCCAGGCCATGGTGCGCATGTTCCGCGCCATGCAGCGCATGGCCAGTTTACAGGGCGGCAACCCGCCCGAGTTCCTGCTGACCCATCCGGTGACCGAGTCGCGCATCAGCGACACCCAGGATCGCGCCGGACAGCTGACGGTCCGCACCCCCCGGGACGAGGGCCCCGAGTACCACCTGATACGGGCCCGGGCACTGCTGGCGATTCATCGGCGTGACCCGCGGCAGGCCGCTACCCGCCTGGCCCAGGGAGAGGCACCACAGAGTGCCCGGCGCTACCTGGCGGCGCTGATCGACGCCGAGCAGGGCAATACCGACGACGCCCTGCGCGAACTCGATGCCCTGGCCCGGGAGCTGCCCGACCTGGCGCTACTGCCCGCCTCGGCCGCCGAAGTGGCCTTCAAGGCGGGCCGCTACGATGACGCCATCGAGCGCAGCCGCCGCCAACTGCGACTGATGCCCGGTCATGTGCCCACCAGCCGGCTGCTCGGCGAGGCACTGCTGCAGCGCGACCCCAACGAGGCCTGGCGGGTGCTACGGGGGCTGTCCGAGCACCGTCCCGAGGATCCCCAGGTGTTCACTCTGCTGGCCGAGGCCGCTGGCCGAAGCGGCCGCGAGGCCTGGGGCCACCTCGCCAGGGCCGAGCAGCTGCAGCTCACCGGGCACATCGACAGTGCCATCCGCCAGCTCGATGTGGCCAGGCAGGTCGCCGAGCGTGAAGGCGACAGCACCGCGACCAGCCGCATCGAGCAGCGCCGCCGCGACTTCCTCGGCTACCGGGAGACGCTGGAGAAGTTCTGACAGCTGGAAGCTGGAAGCTGGAAGCTGGAAGCTGGAAGCTGGAAGTCAGGATGGTGGAGTGGTCGCGCGCTAGACACGCCAAGGTGCAGGCATGCGAGCGATTTAGCCGGGACGCCGACGCAAACGAGTCGGGCAGCGGCGATCGACAGGGATGTCGATCGAGGACTGGCAAGAGGGACCTTGTTCCAGTCCGACGCGTCGCCCGGCTCGTGAAGCGTCGGGGTTTCGTCACGGCGCAAGCGAGTCGTGCCTGCCCCGAGCGTAACGCCGGGGCATGGCTTACTTCTGGAAATTGAGCATCCGCTCGAGCGGCTTGAGGGCGGCCCGGCGCAGTTCGGCGTCGACGACGATCTCGCCGCTGCCGTCGCGCAGGGCGCCGGCCAGGTTGTCCAGGGCGTTCATCGCCATCCACGGGCAGTGGGCGCAGCTCTTGCAGGTCGCACCCTTGCCGGCCGTGGGCGCCTCGAACAGGGTCTTGCCGGGCACCGCCTGCTGCATCTTGAAGAAGATGCCGCGGTCGGTGGCGACGATCAGCTTGTCGTTGGGCAGCTCCCTGGCCGCCTTGATCAACTGCGAGGTGGAACCGGCCACGTCGGCCAGCTCGACCACCGGGGCCGGCGACTCCGGGTGGACCAGCACCGCCGCCTCCGGGTAGAGCGCCTTGAGGTCCTCGACCCCCTTGGCCTTGAACTCCTCGTGGACGATGCAGGCACCGTCCCACATCAGCATGTCGGCGCCGGTCTTCTGCTGGATGTAGCCGCCCAGATGCTTGTCCGGGGCCCAGAGGATCTTCTCGCCGCGGGCCTGGAGATGCTCGATCACGTCCACGGCGATGGACGAGGTCACCACCCAGTCGGCGCGAGCCTTGACCGCCGCCGAGGTGTTGGCGTAGACGACCACGGTGCGATCCGGATGGGCATCGCAGAAGGCACTGAACTCGTCTGCCGGGCAGCCCAGGTCCAGCGAGCAGGTCGCCTCCAGGGTCGGCATCAGCACGCGTTTCTCCGGTGAGAGGATCTTGGCGGTCTCGCCCATGAAGCGCACCCCGGCCACCACCAGGGTCGAGGCCTCGTGGCGGGCGCCGAAGCGCGCCATTTCCAGGGAGTCGGCCACGCAGCCGCCGGTCTCCTCTGCCAGTTGCTGGATCGCATCGTCGGTGTAGTAGTGCGCCACCAGGACGGCGTTGTGGGCCTCGAGCAGCCGCTTGATCTCGTCTACGCGGGCCTCGTCCTCGGCGGGAATCCGGGTGGGGCAGTAGGCGCGTGCCAGGTACTCACGCACCTCGGCACGGGAAGTCATGATCGTCATCGTGTCTACCACTGTGACTGGCAGGGGCTCCCCCTGCGTTTCACCAGGTATCGCCGCTCGTGCGCTCCGCACGGGGCAATACACCAAGGGGTCGACTCTTGCGTCTTTCGCCACGGTCGACCCGATTACCTATTGTAGACCAGAACACCGGGGTATTGACCACCCCCGGCCAGAAAAGCGTCATGCAAACAAGATGGGGGCCCCCACCGGCGGGATCAAGGGGCACCCCGGGTGGCTGCATCGATGGCCGCTTCCCCACCACGCTGGGCATGCTCACCAGCGACGTGGTCAAGAGCTATCTGGGCCTGCTGTGCCTGGGGATGAGCGACTATGACGTTATCGAGAACTTCCTCCGCAACAAACCTTTCCAGCAACTGCTGACCCTGCAGGAAGGTGCCGACTAGCGCGGTCAGTACCACCAGGGAAAATAGAACCGCCGTGTAGCGAAACAAACGGAGATCAACGACATTAAACAGTCGCTTGTCAGGACATAGCGCCGGCGGATCTTGGCTGGCAACCCTCGCCCCGCCAGCCAAGGGTTCCTACCAGTTGTGGGGCATCGTGAACTCCTGCTTCAGTGGCTAGTGGATTTGGAGTAAATATCCCCCGGCAAAGCCGGGGGCTTTATTTTGTTAGCCCCTCAAAGGGGCAAGAATTTGAGCCGCCTGAAGGCGGCCATCCTCACATGCCGAACTTGAGCTGGTCATAATGTTCATCCA